>CAZCER010000535.1:0-2868 GCA_964497385.1 uncultured Armatimonadia bacterium
CCCGACAGGTAGCAGACGCGGCTCGGCGTGCAGATCGGGTTCTGCGAAATCGCGTTGTCGAAGCGCACGCCTTCGGAGGCGAGCCGGTCGAGGTTGGGCGTCAGAACGTCCGGGTGTCCCTTGTGGCCGAGACACTTGGCGTTGTGCTGGTCGGCAAGGATGAAGAGCACGCTGGGTCGTTCGGGCATAACGAAGAGCTTCTCCACTGACTCGGGCCCTTCCGGCGCCAATTTCACGAATGGGTCCGGCTATTCGATCCTTCTGTCGAACGCCTTCACCGGCAGAGGACCGGCGTGCTTTTCGACAAGCTTCCGCCATTCCGCCGGATCGCGGTCTTCCGGGCCGCCGAGGAGTTCGCGCAGTTCGTCGGCGGCGCTTCGGGCGAAGGCCCCGCGCACGTCGTCGAGGTACCGCAGCAGAATGTCATAACCGCGCCGGTCGCCGCAACGGGCGAGCGCCCGACCCAGACACATCTCGAGGTAGGCGCGGCGTTCGAGCACGGAATCCGTCGCCGTCCGCATGTCCCCGTCGTACGCTCCGTCCAAGAGCGCGTTGATCGTCGAGGTCTGCGTCAACACATCCTCCGGCCCCGCCGCGCCCGCGTCCACCCTCGCACCTGACAGTGCAAGGCAAACCCCGACCATCGTCAACCCCGCGAACACCGCCATCGCTCCGCTGCGCATCACGCCGCTCCTTCTCCCCACAGGCCGGTTTGACACCGCTTTCGGCCCATACCTATAATCCGCTGGTTGCTGCTCTCCCGCGCGCTGACGGGGAGCCCCGCCCCCCGAACGCCGCTCATCCCACACTGAGGTAGGTGCTTCATGCCGGCATCCGCAGAGGAGATCGCCAAGCTCCGTGAGCTGGCTCTCCAGATCCGCAAGGACATCGTCGTCCAGGTTCACGCCGCGGGATCGGGTCACCCCGGAGGCAGTCTCTCCTCCGCCGACCTCGCGACCGTCCTCTACTCGAAGTTCCTCCGCCACAAGCCCGAGGACCCCGACTGGGCCGATCGCGACCGCGTCTTCTGGTCCAAAGGCCACTGCTCACCGGTCGTTTATGCCATACTCGCGCGCTGCGGGTACTTCGACCCCGCGATCCTCCCGTCTTTCCGCAAGCTCGGAAGCCCTCTCCAGGGCCACCCCGCTCGCCTGAAGACGCCCGGCGTCGAGACCAACGGCGGAAGCCTCGGCCAGGGCCTCTCGGTCGCCGTCGGCTTCGCCCTCGGCGCGAAGCTGAACGCGAACGGCGCCCGCGCCTTCTGCTTCATCGGCGACGGCGAATCCCAGGAGGGCCAGATCTGGGAGGCCGCCATGGCCGCCGCTCACTACAAGGTCGACAACCTCGTCGCGATCCTCGACTTCAACGACCTCCAGATCGACGGGTTCGTCCACGAGGTCATGGACATCGCCCCCATCGCCGACAAGTGGCGCGCCTTCGGATGGGAGACCTTCGAGATCGACGGCCATGACCTCGAGCGGATCGTCGACGCCCTCGACCAGGCGCTCGCCGTCGAAGGAAAGCCCGCCATCGTGATCGCGAGGACCGTCAAGGGCAAGGGCGTCTCGTTCATGGAGAACGCCTGCGAGTGGCACGGGCAGGCCCCCAGCGATGAGCAAGCCGCTCAGGCCTTGCGCGACCTGGAAGGGGCGTGTGTCTGATGGCCGACGCACCCAAAGCCGCAACCCGCGAAGCCTACGGACCGACGCTCATCGAACTCGTCGAGAAGGGCCACGACATCGTCGCCCTCGACGCCGACCTCTCGAAGTCCACCACCAGCGGCAAGTTCGCAGCGAAGCATCCGGATCGGTTCTTCCAGTGCGGCATCGCCGAGCAGAACATGGTCGGCATGGCCGCCGGCTTCGCCATGGCCGGCAAGACCGCGTTCTGCTCGAGCTTCGCCTGCTTCCTCGCGAACCGCGCCGTCGACCAGATCCGCGTCACCGTCTGCTACGCGAACCTCAACGTCAAGCTCGTCGTCACCCACGGCGGACTCTCCGTCGGCGAGGACGGCGCCTCGCACCAGGCGATGGAGGAGATCGCGTACCTGCGCGCGATCCCCAACATGACCGTCCTGAACCCCTGCGACGTCGTCGAGGCCGCGAACTGCATCCGCGCCGCGGCGGAGATCGACGGACCCGTCACCGTCCGCCTCGGGCGCGCGAAGCAGCCGACCATCACCGACCCCGCCGCCCCGTTCGAACTCGGCAAGGGCATCATGGTCCAGCGCGCGCTCGCCGCCGCCGACCTGCTGGCCGCGAAGGGCGTGAACGCACGCGTCATCGGCATCCACACCATCGACCCGATCGACCGCGAGATCCTCGCGAGGGCGGCGGAGGAGTGCGGACGCGTGGTCACCGCCGAGGAGCATCAGACCCAGGGCGGATTCGGCTCCGCGGTCGCCGAGGTGCTCGTCGAGACCTGCCCGGTCCCGATGAAGTTCGTCGGCATGCGAAACGAGTTCGGCCAGTCCGGTGGCGGCGACGAACTCATGGCTCACTACCATCTCGACCCGCCCGACATCGCCCTCGCCGCCGAGGAACTCCTGAAGCGGTAGCCTCGCCGTCCCCCGGCTGTGAGCCCCTCGCCCCGCGCGGGGGGCCTCGGCAACCCTCTCCCCGCGCGAAGCGTGTTGCGGGGAGAGGGCAAGGGAGAGGGGCACCACCAGAGGAGTCGTGCTCTACGGCGCCCGAGACCGGCGGGCAGGCCCGGTACCCGGCCGACAACGGCAAGCCGCCCCCGCCTTGCCCCCCACAAACACAGCGGCCCGGGGGCGTGCGCGCCCGGGCCCCGCAGCAATGGGGGGGTGTCGTGCGGGGCCGACGTGCCCGGCGTGTCGGGGTGGGGGGGGGGGGGCGGGGGGGGGGT
>CAZCER010000535.1:2878-3926 GCA_964497385.1 uncultured Armatimonadia bacterium
ACCTCTACCAACTGACGACTTGCACTCACGCCCCCGGGAGCTTCCGCTCCCGGGCCGCTCAGCATTGCGGTGGTGACTTCCGGAGCCTACTTCCCGGCCTTCTCGGTCTTCGGGGCGTCGGCCTTGTCGGTCTTCGCCGCGTCGGCCTCTTCGCCGCCCTTCTTGCAAGAGGCAAGGCTCAGGACGAGCGCGCCGAGCATCAGGCTGGCCAGGGCCAGGCTCACGAACCTACGGATCTTCATGTGTCGCATCTCCCTTTCTCGTTCTCGCATGCATGGGGTTGCCGTCTATCCAGGAGACGGCGGAGAGCAGGTGTGTTACCCCCGACTGCGGCCCCGTGTTCACGCGAACCGTGATCTTCGCTCTCGGCGCGGCCCCGGACGGGCGGAGGAGGCGCAGCGGGGCACGGCGAATGGTTCGGCGCCCGCGGGTGCAGGCGGATGACGTGCTGAGGTGGGCGGGCTCAGGTGGTCGGGGCAAGGGATCTCGCGCGCGTCTCTGGGGACGGCGGCGCGTCTGACCCAGGCGCCTGGGCGAACCGACGAGGTGACGTCTCCACCGCCCTCCCATCCCTCCCGCCTCGCGTGCGGGTCTCACGCTTGCCGTGAGTGGTGACTAGCGCCTGCTAGTGAAAGGGATGGTTGTCAGGATGGCTACGAAGTCTGCCCGTGTCGTTGTGCTGTTGGCTGCGGCCTGCGCCGCTACCGTCGCTGTCGTCCTGCTGGGCTGCGGCGGCTCCGCCGTCCAGCCCGACGATGGCTCGGCGTCCTCGCGAACCACGGCTGTGTTCTCGGGGAACATCGTCATCCAGCGCTACAGCGACCAAGGGTGGTCCCTGCAGCAATATGAGGAGCCGCGAAGCTACCCCTGGCTCCTTGACTGGAGCGACCTCTCCTACGGCCCGGTAGTCTCGACCTACACGCCTCTGGAGAGCCGCAGTAACGTGTACTGGCCCATGGACACGACCGCCTGCATCGAGGTGACCGTGTGCACTGGCGCAGGCGAGATGCTCTGTGGGGTCCGCGCGGTCATGGTGTACGGCGAGGCC
>CAZCER010000536.1:0-3919 GCA_964497385.1 uncultured Armatimonadia bacterium
CGACGGTCGGCAACGTGCTCGGGGATCTGAGGGGCCGGGCGCTTCCCGCCGAGGTCGTGATCGTCGGGGGGCACCTGGACTCGTGGGACGTAGCGACCGGGGCGCTCGACAACGGCGCCGGCTGCGCGGTGGTGCTCGGAGCGGCGAGCATCCTTGCCGGGCTCAGCCGCCGCCCGAGGCGCACGTTGCGTTTCGCGCTGTGGGCGGCGGAGGAGATTGGCATCGTGGGCTCGGGGGAGTATGCGCGGAAGAGCGTGCGGCAACTCGACAAGCACGTGGCGTATCTGAACTACGACATGCCCGGCGACCCGAAGAAGCTCGGACTCGTGGGGAGGCCGGACGAAGCGGAGAGGCTGCGCGACCTCGAGCGCGACCTGGAGGGGCTGGGGATCTGCGACCCCGCTTCGGACGCCCTCTGTCTCGCGACCGACCTCCGCCCCTTCTTCCTGGCGGGCGTCCCCTGTTTCACCCATCACGGGCCGCACCCGGGCGGCGGAGGCGGGGCGTACCACACACGGAGCGACACGTTCGAGAAGGTCGATCGCGGGGTGCTCCTGCGGGCGGCGACCTGCTGTGCGGTCATGGCCTTCGCGCTGGCGGACTCGGAGGAGCGAGTGTTCGAGCGGCACAACGTCGAACAGGTGAAGGCGGCGCTCGAGCGCGCGGGCGAGAGCGACGCGCTGGAGCCGGGGGAACTCGACCTGGCGCCGGCCGCGGGGTAAGCGCCGGAGGTCCCGCAAGGCCCCGGCCGGAACCCGGGTTGCGCGGGGAGCGGGATGCAGCGACAAGGGAGTCGACGCGTGGAACACTCCACCCAACGCCGTACAGCCCTGCCGCTCTGGGCTCAGGTTCTCATCGCGCTCGTGCTCGGTGTGTGCGTCGGGGCGCTTCTGAACGGCCCCGGACAGTGGGGCGAGCGCGCCGTACACCAGCAGGAACTCAAAGTCGCGCAGTACAAGCTGAAGCAGGCCGAGAGGGACGGGCTGCCGACCGCGGAACTGACCGGGGCGGTGGAGGAGGCTCGGCTGCTGGTCTCGAGCGTGGCCGCCCCCGGCTGGTCGGAAGCGCTGATGGCCGTCTGCGAGACGGCGGGGCAGCTCTTCCTGCGGCTCATCAAGTGGATCGTCGTCCCGCTGATCTTCTGCTCCATCGTGAAGTCGATCGCCGATCTGGGGGACATTACTCGGCTCCGGCGCATCGGCTGGAAGACGGTGCTGTACTACTCGGTCACAACCGCTCTTGCGGTGCTGCTCGGGCTGGTGCTTGTAAACCTCCTGAAGCCAGGCGGCGCGGGGCTCGCGGCGCTGTCCGCGGGGGCCCCGGAGGTCGCGGAGGCCGCGCCTCCGACGCCGCGCGAGCTGCTCCTGCGCATCGTGCCGACCAACCCGGTCGAGGCGCTCGCGACGGGCGACTCGCTGCAGATCATCTTCTCCGCGATCCTCTTCGGGATCGGCCTCGGGATCCTGCACCATCGGTCGCGCGAGGGCGAGACGAGCGCCGCCGGAACCACCATCGCGGTCATGGGCTCCATCGCCGATGTGACGATCCTCATCATCCAGTGGATTCTCCGCCTGTTGCCCCTGGCCGTGCTCTGTCTCATGGCGCGCGCCGTCGGGCAGGCGGGACTCGAGCTGATCGCTCAGCTTGCGAAGTACATGCTCACCGTGGTCCTGGGACTGGCGCTGCACGGGTACGTGGTGCTCCTTGCGATCTTCGTCCTGTTCACGAGGCGCAACCCCCTCCGGTTCCTCTCGCGCATCTCCGAGGCGCTCGTCACGAGCTTCTCGACCGCGTCGAGTTCCGCGACACTTCCGGTGACGATGGACCGATGCGAACGGCGGGTTGGCGTTTCCGAGCGCATCGCGAGCTTCGTGCTGCCTTTGGGGGCCACCGTGAACATGGACGGCACGGCGCTCTACGAGTCGGTTGCCGCGATGTTCATCGCACAGGCCTACGGGATCGAGTTGTCGCTCGGGCAGCAGGTCATGGTGTTCCTCACGGCGACGCTCGCGGCGATCGGCGCGGCGGGCATTCCCGAGGCGGGGCTCGTCACGATGGCGCTCGTGCTGAACGCGGTCGGTCTGCCCCTGGAGGGCATCGGCATCATCGTCGCCGTGGATCGCGTGCTTGACATGTGCCGCACCTCGGTGAATGTGCTGGGCGACGCGGTGGGCGCCACGATCATCGCTCACAGCGAGGGCGAACTCGCCCCGCCCTCGGATGACGTGAAAGAGGCTGCATAGCGGGTGCGCGTCGCCGCGCCCGGTGACAGGGGAGTCAGCAGGCATGCTCGAGACGCACGCACCGGAAGACGCGAAGCGGAGGCTCACGGCCTGGTGGCATGGCGAGGACCACGGGCGCGTGACGTGGGCCATCCATGTGGCGCGGCGTCAGCCCAAGCGCGATGTGTCGGCCCCGCCGGAGGCGAAGGGCGCGCATGCGGAGTGGTGCGACCCGGATCTCCGCCTGGCGCGGTGGGAGGACGCGCTTGCCCACACCGACTGTCTGGGTGAAGCGATCCCGTACTTCGACACCAATATCGGGCCCGGCAGCCTGGGGCTCTTTCTCGGGGCGGAGGGGCATCTCGCACCGGGCACCGTCTGGTACGAGCCGTGTCTCGACGAGTTGACGGAGCCGGATCTCGCCTGCGACACGTCCGGCGAGTGGTGGGCGCGGCACATGGCGGTCATCGAGGCGGGAGTCCAAGCGGCAGGCGGGCGCTACTACGCGTCGATTCCCGACCTCGTGGAGGGCCTGGACACACTCGCCGCTCTCCGGGGCACGGAACCCCTGCTCATGGACCTGCTCGACCGCCCGGCGGCCGTTCACGCCTACCTGCGGCGCATCAACGAACTCTACTTCGAGGCGTTCGACCCCATGTACGAGCGCGTGCGCGACGCCGACGGCGCCTGCTGCTTCTGCGCCTTCATGACCTGGGCGCCGGGGCGGTATGCGAAGATCCAGTCGGACATCTCGGCGATGCTCAGCCCCGGCCAGTTCGCGGAGTTCGTGACCCCATATCTCGCGGAGCAATGCGAGCGGCTCGACTACCCGATGTACCACCTCGACGGACCGGAGTGCACCAAGCACCTCGATGAACTCCTCTCTATCGACCGACTGCGCGTGATCCAGTGGACGCCCGGCGCCGCGAACCCGCCGGTGCACGACCCCTGCTGGTTCCCGATGTACCGGCGCATCTTGGAGCGGAAGTCACTCATCCTCATCGGGACCCCGGCCGAGGAGGCCCGCGCGGTCGTGGAAGCCGTCGGCTCACGCGGCCTGTATCTCGTCTCGTGGGAGTCCGAAGCGAACGGCTTCACGGCCGAGCGTGGGCTCGAACTGCTCGAGGAGGCCGCGGGCTGGTAGCCGTCCACGTCCAGCGAGGATGGGGCAAGAGCCGGCCGGGCGGACGGCGAACAGGTAGGGCGGGGACGGGCCGAGCGCGACCGGGCCGGACAGGACAGCGTGCGATGGCTGCGCCGCCCATAGAGGGGAACATGGAGCGCGCCCTCCCGGAGGGCGCGCGGACCTCGGGTCGCTCGTGCCTCGTGCTCGCGATCATCTACTCGGGCGTCCTTGCGACCTGTCTGGTCGGCGCCGCCGTCGGGCAGGCGAGCAGCCGGGCGAAGGCGAGCGAGTGCATGGCCGCGCTCGTGCAGGGCGACGACGATGCGCTCGACGGGCTTGCTTCGAACAGCGCGGTGCTGCTCGAGTACTGCGGGCGGCGCCTGCGCGAGTCGGTGGGGGCTGGCGCGCGGTTCGAGTACGCGAAGCACATGGATGAGGGCGAAGGGAACGATCCGCTCATCCGGTGGAAGCGGACGGTGCGCTGGGACGTGCACGGCCCGGACGGACGCGCGACCGTCGACGTGCACCTCACCTGGGGCCGCCGAGGCTGGACCGTGGACGAGGTCGTGGT
>CAZCER010000537.1:0-3914 GCA_964497385.1 uncultured Armatimonadia bacterium
GAGACCTACTCGGGGAACGGCCTCTCGTTCGACTTCCGCGTCGACGCCTACCAGGCGGCGCCGGGCGCGGTCTGCGTCACACTCACGGACATGACCGAGCAGGTCCGCGCCTCGGAGACCCTGCGGCAGCGGGAGCAACAGCTCGCCGAGTCGCAGCGCATCGCGCATCTCGGGAGCTTTGAGTGGGATCCCGAAACGGGAACCGTCCTGTGTTCAGAGGAACTCTGCCGCATCCACGGCTGGCCCGGGGCCGACAGAACCGTGACCATCTCGGATCTCGCCGACGCTATACACCCGGAAGACGCGGCCCGACTGCGGGCCGGGGCGGAGAGGATCCTGGAGAGCACGGAGCCTCTCGAGGGCGAGTACCGCATCCTCGGGCCCGACGGCGCGGTGCGCTTCGTCCACAGTCGGGCGCAGGCGGTCACCGCCCCCGGCACCGGCCGCCGCATCGTCCGAGGCACTGTGCAAGACGTGACCGAGCGCCATGAGGCGGAGTTGGCGCGCCAACGGCTCGAGGCCGGGCTCCACCGCACGCAACGGCTCGAAAGCCTGGGCGTGCTCGCCGGCGGGATCGCGCACGACTTCAACAACGTTCTCGGCGCCATCCTTGGCTACACCGAACTCGCGATGGCCGACACGCCCCCCGCGAGCCCCAGTCGCGCGAGCCTGGAGAACGTCCTCGCGGCCGCGGACAGAGCCAAGGACCTCATCCAACAGATCCTCGCATTCAGCCGAAGGACCGAACGCGAGACCAAGCCCGTGCTGCTTCAGCCTCTCCTTACGGAGGCGCTGCGCTTCCTCCGCTCCTCGCTTCCCACCACGATCGAGATCCGGCAGGACCTCGACCCCGCTTGCCCACCCGTGCAAGCGGACGCGACGCAGATCCATCAGGTCGTCATGAACCTGTGCACGAACGCGCACCACGCGATGCGCGAGGCGGGCGGCGTCCTCGAGGTCACTCTCGCCTCCCGGGACGTCGACGAAGCGCTCGCCGAGCAGTTGGGCGGCGTTGCGCCGGGACCTTGCGTCTGCCTCACTGTCGCGGACACCGGACACGGCATGGCCCCCGAGACGCGCCAGCGCATCTTCGAGCCCTTTTTCACGACCAAGGGAGCCGGCGAGGGCAGCGGCATGGGTCTCGCGACAGCGCACGGCATCGTCACCGGGCACGGCGGCGCCATCGATGTGCACAGCGAGGTCGGCGTCGGCTCCGTCTTCCGCGTCTTCCTTCCGGCCCTCCAAGTCGACGCAAACGCTGACGAGTCGGTCGGCCTCCGGACTCCTTCCGGCACGGAGCGCGTGCTCATCGTGGATGACGAGAGCGCCGTCGCCGAGATGGCTCGGCAGATGCTCGCCTCCGTCGGCTACGAAGTGACGGCCCTCACCGACCCCCAACTCGCCCTCGAGGCGGTCGAGGCCGCGCCCGGAGCCTACGATCTTCTCATCACCGATCAGACAATGCCGAAACTCACCGGACTGCAACTCGCGGCGAAGGTCGCTCAGGTGCGCTCGGATCTCGCGGTCATCGTCACCACGGGCTACAGCCGTGACCTCGACGGCGACGCCCCCAACGTGAGCGAGATCCTCACCAAACCCTACGGGCTCCACGCGCTCGCCTCCGCCGCCCGACGCGCCCTCGACGCCCTACCCTCATCGGCGCCCCTGCAGGACTAGCCGCTCCGCCCGGGCGAAACACCAGCCAACCGAGACGCACGGAGGAAGCCTCGTGAAGCTTGTCGTCGACGCTGAGAAGTGCAACCTCTGCGAGTTGTGCATCGCCACATGCCCCAGCGACATGGTGCGCCGCAAAGGCGACGCCATCCGAATCGGCCGCGTGGCCTGCATAGGTTGCGGGCACTGCGTGGCCGTGTGCCCGACCGGGGCCGTCCACGATGAAGACGCCGCCGATGAAGGCCCCGCCCCGATCCACCCCGACGCCCTCGCGCGCGATGGTCTCCGGGCGCTCTTCGAGCGCCGACGCTCCGTGCGCCGCTACGCGCCGAAGCCCGTTCCGCGCGCGCTGATCGAGGACGTTCTGGATGTGGCGCGATGGGCGCCCACCGCCGCCAACGCGCAGCCCCAGGAGTTCGTTGTCGTTGAGAACGCCGAGGCGCGCGGGTCGCTCCGCGAAGCCATCGAGAACTACTACAGGTCCTTCGCCGAGGCGCTGGCCGATCGTGAGCGGCGCGACGAGCGGCTCCGCGATCTGGGCGTCGCCCCCGAGGAGGCGCGACACCCGCACGTGGAAGCGGCCGTTCCCGCGTTCGTGAAGCACGTCGAGGCGGGACGGGACCGCCTCTTCTTCGGCGCACCCGCCGTGATCGTCGTCCACGCCGCATCCAGTTCCGTCATGCCGGACTCCGCGTGCGACTTCGCCACGATGTGCCTCGTGCTGATGGCCGAGGCCCACGGCCTGGGAACCTGCCTCACGGGCTACGCCAGCGACGCGTTGCGCGTGCTGCCGGAGGCCCGCGCGACGCTCGGGATCCCGGCGGGCAATCAGGTTCACCAAGTCGTCGTCGTCGGCTGGCCGGAGGAGAGGTTCTACCGCGCGCCCCAACGCGACGCGACCAAGGCGCGGTGGATGTAGGAGCGCCGCGCGGCCGGTTAGGCAAGCCCTTCGCCCGGGTCGGCGAAGAGCATGACCAACTCGCGATAGACCTGCGTGCCCAGCTTCCCGAGCATCTCCGCCTTGATCCTCTGCAGCGCCTCCAGCGTCGACACCTTCGGGCGATGGGGACGGTCCGCGGTCAGGGCGGCGAACGCGTCCGCGATCGCCGCGATCCTCGCAAGCGGCTCTAGCTGCCCCCCCTTGAGCCCCCGTGGATAGCCCGACCCGTCGCTGCGCTCATGGTGTTGTCCGACGACCAAGACGGCTTCCTCGTTGCGCATTCCCTCGGCGTCCAGGATGCGCACTCCGGCCGTCGGGTGGTTCCGCACCATCTGCCACTCGGCCGGACTCAGCGCCTCACTCTTCTCAAGAACCCGCTTGGGAACCTGGGTGAGCCCGATGTCGTGCACCGCGAGAGCGCAAGCGACGCGCTTCAGTTCCGCCTCGCTCAGGCCGAGGGTCCTTCGCGCCAGAGCCGTACCCACGATCGCGACGCTGACCGAGTGCCCCGGCCGCGTGGGATCGTCCTGCGCGCGCAGGACGAGCCTGCGCCCCAGCAGGTCGTCATCCGCGACGGCCAGGGCCAGGGTGCTCACGGCAAGGGCCCCGTGTTGCAAGGACTCCGCAAGGGGCTGTTCGAAAGCGGCCGAGAGCGTCCATGTCGCAGCTCGGACCGCCGCGTCACACGCCTTCGGGTTCTTGCGCATCTCCTCGACGTCGCCGAAGCGCGAGGCGAGCGCCGTCGCGCTCTCGCTGTAGAGCGTCTTGCGATCCCCTCGCCGGATGTACAGCAGGTCTCTGCCATGCTCCGCAAGGGCGGCGCAGTGCTTCGCGTCGAGCGCCTCCCCGGAGTCGGCGAAGAGCACAAGCGAGTCGCCGGTGCGCGTGTAGACAGGGAAGCTCCGGACGGGCATCTGCAGCAGCAGCTCGACAGGGACCTCGTCATAGGCCCCATCGGCCTCCATATGCCCAACAGCGGGGCTGGTCATCGCGGTGGTCCCCCCTGCATCGCATTGCGAAAGCGCTATCACTGCCCTCATGAAACCACAGCGGCGTCACGCACGACAACATCACTCACACCCGGTACCCTAGCCGCTAGGAACAGCCCGCTATTCGCTCTCCTCGCGCGAAGCCCTTCCCGCGCGCATCCGGACCGCCCCGCCGAGAGCGCGCCGACTAACCCCACAACACCCCGCTCATGAGTTCGTAGCCCCGCCGAGCCATGGTTGGCGCGTCCGGCTCGATCTCGAAAACCTCCAGCGACACCCACCCGTCGTACTCGATGTCGCGCAGAGCGGCA
>CAZCER010000538.1:0-3905 GCA_964497385.1 uncultured Armatimonadia bacterium
GTCCACCCAGATCACCGATGGCATGTCCACCGCCGCAAGCCCGACGTTCGACCGCGGCGGCCACTACCTCTACTTCCTCGCGAGCACCGACATGGGCCCGCACACGGCAATCATGTCGATGAACTCCTACACCCGCTCCGTCTCCTGGTCGCCCTACGTCGTCCTCCTCCGCAACGACGACCCGTCGCCCTTCCTCCCAGAAAGCGATGAGGAGACCATCGCCGAGGAGAAGCCCGCCGAGGAAACGCCGGCCGAAGCCCCGGCGGAAGGCGAGCAGCCCGCTGAAGCCCCCGCGGAGGGCGCCGAAGCACCCGCCGAGCCCGAGCAGACCACCGAGGCCTCCGAGGCCCCGGCGGAGGGCGAGCCGGCGGCGGAGTCCGAGACCCCCGCCCCCGACCCGAACGCCGTCCGAATCGACTTCGACGGCCTTGAGCGACGCATCCTCCACCTTCCCGTCGACGGCGACGACTTCAACAGCCTCGCGACGGCCGGCGCGCCCGACAGCGTTCTGATCCACGGACCCGGCGCGCGCCTCCATCGCTATGACCTCAAGAAGCGCTCCGACGACACCGTGATCGACGGAATCGGCGGCTTCGACCTCTCCGCCGACGGCAAGAAGCTCCTCTACGCCGGAGGCGGCGGCTGGGGCATCGTCGACGCCGGCGGAACCTCAAACACCAGCCAGGGCCGCATCGACACCGGCGGCCTCGCCATGACCGTCGACCCGCCCGCCGAGTGGGCCCAGATCTATCGCGAGGTCTGGCGGATCAAGCGCGACTTCTTCTACGATCCAAACATGCACGGCGAGAACTGGCCGGCGATGTACGACAAGTACCAGCCTTTCCTCGCGAGCGTCGTCCACCGCGCCGACCTGAACTACATCCTGGAACTCCTCTCCGGAGAACTCGTCGTCGGCCACTCCTACGGCGGCGGCGGCGAACTCCCCGGCGCGCCCGGCGTCGGCTACGGATACCTCGGCGCCGACTACGCCGTCGAGAACGACCACTACCGCATCACGCGCATCTTCACCGGCGAGAGCTGGAACGCCGATCTGCGCGCCCCGCTCTGCGCTCCGGGCGTGAAAGCGAACGTCGGGGACTATCTCCTTGCCGTCAACGGCGTGGAGGTCGGGCCGGCCGAGGATCTCTACCGCGCCTTCATCGGGACCGCCGGCCGCCAGGTCGAACTGACCCTCAACACCGAGCCCACCCTCGAGGGCTCGTGGAAGGTCACCGTCGTCCCGACCCACGATGAGGGCGCGCTCCGCGTCAAGGCGTGGGTCGAGGGCAACCGCCGCCGCGTCGAGGAACTCTCCGGAGGCCGTCTCGCCTACGTCTGGCTCCCGGACACCACCTGGGGCGGCTACAACTCCTTCGTCCGCTACTACTTCGCCCAGCAGGACCGCCTGGGCGCCGTCATCGACGAGCGCTTCAACGGCGGCGGACACAACGCCGACTACATCCTCGACGCTCTCGGCCGACCTCTCGACGGCGCCTACGCCGGCCGGGACGTGCCGCCGCAGACAGCCCCGGCCCAGGGCATCTTCGGCCCTAAGGTCATGATCACCAACCAGTGGGCCGGCTCGGGCGGCGACGCGCTCCCCTACATGTTCCGCAACCGAGGCATCGGGCCGCTCATCGGCAAGCGCACCTGGGGCGGCCTCGTCGGGATCGGCGGCTATCCCAACCTCATGGACGGCGGGAGCATCACCGCGCCCTCCTTCGCGTTCTTCGACGTCTCAGGGAACTGGGCCATCGAGAACGAGGGCGTCGCGCCGGACATCGAGGTCGAGAACATGCCCGCCGACGCCGCGGCCGGCGTCGACGCGCAGCTCGACCGCGCCATCCGCGAGTGCATGGCCCTCCTCGAGCAGAACCCGCCTCCCACGATCGAGCGGCCTGAGCCCATCAACCGCGTCCACTGGAAGTACGACGGCGTGCAGGGCTAACGACAAGGGCGGTTCCCGCCGGCGCCCCACGCGCCGGCGGGAACCGAGCCTGGCTTACCCGTCTGCTCGGAAGGGTCCCGACGCGCCAGCGCGAACTCCCGCGCATGCCGAACACAACAGCGCTCCCCAAGCGCCCCTTCGTCACCCCGTTGCTCCACATCGTGATCCTGCTCACCGTCGCCATGCCCGTCCTCGGTCAGCCCGACGCCTTCAGGGCTCGGTATCCGGGTTCGGGAGAGGGAGTCGTCCTCGGAGAGACATACCGCCCCACCCCCTCCGACGCGGACGTCTGGCGCCTCACGACGCTGCCCCTGCGGATGGGCGAGAGCCTCTCCATCGATGTCGGCCCCTGCTCCGTAGTCATCGGCGCTGTCGACGGGAACGCTCTCTGGGCCTATGTCCTTCCCGACGAACCGCCGACGCTTCACAGCGCCCTCGCCGGCGATGGCGCGAGCGTCCGGTCCGTGTCGCTCTGCTTTCACCCGACGCTGTTCTCAGAGCTGCTCCCCGCCGGCGCGGTCGAGGGCCCCGGCCCCATTGAGGCGCTTCCGCGAGCCCAACGCGAGTACTCCGCGAAGATCCCGACCACGTTCGGGCAGGGAGACCACATCAAGGCCCAGCCCGAGTCCTACGTTGTCGTCGACGTCGAGACGACGGAGCCCAAGCGCCGCCTCTACGCGATCGACCTGGGCGCCGGCCAGAGCCGCTACATCGCGCAGCTCGAAGACACCTACCTCGCGCCGGTCACTCCCGTCACCGAAGAGGAAGCGCTCGCCGCCTTCGACGAGGTCTGGCAGGCCTACGACGCCGAGTACGCCATGTTCGTCATCAAGCCCGACGTCGATTGGGCCGCCCTGGGCGAGGAGTACCGTCCGCTCGCGGCCAAGGCCCGCGACGCCTACGCGCTCGGGCTCGCCCTCGCGGGCATGCTCGGGCGTCTCGAGGACCTTCACGCGTGGGTCATCCTCGGCCAGAGCGAACACCTACCCGTCTATGACCGCCCGCGCCCCCTCAACGGCAGCCCTCAAGCCCTGGGGAGGTACGTTCCCGACCTTACCGACCTCGCGCGCGGGCTCGCCTGGGGGCGCGCCGAGGGCGACATCGGCTACATCGCGGTGTTCGGCCTCCGCGACGAGAGCGCCGTCGCACTCTTCGACGAGGCTCTCGAGGACCTGCGCGACACCGACGGCCTCGTGCTCGACATCCGCTTCAACGGCGGCGGCAACGAGGCCCTGGCTCAGCGGATGGTCGGCCGGCTGGTCGACGAGACGCGCGTCTACGCCGGCCAACGCTTCCGAGACGGACCCGCCCACGACGATCTCACCGACCCCACCTGGCGCACCCTCGAGCCGGTCGGGCTCTGGCGCTACGACCGCCCCATCGTCGCCCTCTGGGGTCGCCGCACCATGAGCAGCGCCGAGGCCTTCGCCCTGATGCTCACCCAGTGCCCCCAAGTCACCACCATGGGCGACCGCACCGCCGGCGCCAGCGGCAACCCGCGCTTCATCGAACTCCCCGGCGGCCTGCGCGTCAGTCTCCCACGCTGGCTCGCCCTCGACGCCGACGGCAACCCATTCGAGGGCCTCGGCATCGCGCCCGATGTAACAATCGAAGCGGCTCCCGAGGACTTCACCGCCGTGAGCGACCCGGTGCTCGAACAAGCACTGGCCCGACTGAGACAGCGGTGAAGCGGAATGGATAGCGCTACGCGCGAGTTGCTGCTCGCGCTTCTGACGGATGGCGATCTGTCCGAAGACGCCGAACGGCGCGTCTCGGACCATCTGGCCGCGCACCCACCCGACCACCATCCCCCTTCCGCGCTAGACTCCGAGGCCGGCCCCATCCCGCGAGCCCTGGTGCGCGCCCTTGACGCCCTCCCGCACCAGTTCTACGTCAAGGACCCGAAGGGCCGCTTCGTGCTCGCCAACCGCGCCGTCCTCTCGGGCATCGGGGTCCC
>CAZCER010000539.1:0-3888 GCA_964497385.1 uncultured Armatimonadia bacterium
GGGCGGGCAGGGATGCCCGCGCTCCGGGACGACGCGGGGACGCGTCGCCTACCCGGGCGTTGAGCGGGCAGGGATGCCCGCGCTCCGGGAGGCTGCGAGGACGCGTCGCCTACCCGAGCGTTGGGCGGGCGAGATGCCCGCGCTCCACATCACTGGATCTCGGGCATGGGGACGATCGCGCCGGCGAGTTGGGCGCGCTGGTCGTCGCGGTCGTAGGTTCCATAGAAGACCGCGTTGCAGTCGATCCAGAGGGCGATGCGCGCGAGTTCGTCCGGGTCAAGCGCGACGCCCTCGTGGCCGGCCTCGAGGAGCGCGATCAGCCGGCTGCCGCGAGCGCCGTACGCCCCGCCGGCCTCGGTGCGATGCACGGGGTTCCAGCCCCCGTAGCGCGGCACCAAGGACTCGCGGGCATGCTCGGCGTTGGTGTTGCCGTAGAGGAAGCTCGGGCCGCCCGTGAGGGACAGGTACGACCGTGTCCAGGGCCCTTCGGGCGTCGAGGTGAGAGACATCCCCGCATCGGGGTTGTCGTCGCCGTGGCACGACACGCAGTGTTTGTCGAGCACCGGCTGCACGAGCCGGGGATAAGAGAACGGCCGGGCGCCGTCCGGGCCGGGCGCGAGCCGTGAGGGCTCCCGCCCAACGGCCGCCGGAAGGGAGAGCGCGGGTGAGGTGTTCCGTGGTTCGTGGCAGCCGACGCACATGGTGCGCTCGCCGGGCTGCAGGTAGGTGACGCTCCGCATCGTCTGGATCGCGCGGCCCTTCTCGTCGAGCGCCTGGAAGAGGAGCGGCACGCGCGCGGGAGCCTCGAAGTAGGCCGAGCCATCGTCCGCGACGGGCGCGGTTCCGAGCACCGCGCGGGCGGGCTCCTGGCCGGCGAGGCCGATGGGCGGGTCGTCAGCGATGGGCGTCGTCTTGGGGAGCACCTGGATCACGCGGATCGCCTTGATCGAGCCGGCCGCCACACCGTCCAGGCCCCGCCCGATGTCCTGGATGGCGAACGCGCCGACGGGTGGGGCATCCGCCGGTAGCAGGCTCGGGCGCGCGGGGGGCGTGGGCCTCGGGCGGATCGGGATCGGGTTCGAGCAGCCGACGACAGGGTCGCGGTAGAGGATCTCGCGGTTGCCCCACCGATCGAGGAGGTACAGCCCGAGGGCGGCCGGCTCGTTCGGCGGGGGCTCCATGATGAGCGGAGACGGGCTGTAGGCGCACAGGTAGAGGTCCTCCGAGAGCGGCCAGGGGGACGCGTAGTACTCCTGCGGCACGGCCTCGGACTCGGGGAAGGGCACGTCGGGCGTCACGCGCTCGATCGGGGCGGGACCGTCGTAGTCGACGTTCGCATCGACAAGGATGAGCGACCCGCCTGTCACCGAGTGGTGGGCCGAGGCGGTGCAGAGGAGCTTCGTGGTCCCGGGCACGACCTGCGCCTCGAAGGAGCAGTGGGGGTTCTGGGTGTTGTTCCCGTAGAGCGTCGCCGGGTTCGTGCCGTCGGGGTTGGTGCGCCAGAGGTTCTGGTGGAGGACGGCGTGGCGGTCGACGTAGTCCCATCGGGCATAGGCGACGGAGCCGTCGGGCAGCACGGTCGGGAACCACTCGTTCGTCTCGTGGTAGGAAAGCGTGCGCACCTCGCCGGTCTCGCGGAAGAGGCGGTGCAGCGTATAGACGTGCCAGTCGGGGCCAAACTGGCCCCCGAAGCAGCGCGCGTGCCCGCGGCGTCGGGTGGAGACGAGCATGAGGTCGCCGTCGGGGAGATAGGCGGGCATGAGGTCCTCGAACGGGCCGCCGGTGAGTTGCGCGGCCACGCCTGTCGCGAGGTCGAGTTCGAAGAGGTGGAAGCACGGGTCCGCGGGATCGCAGGCCGAGTAGGAGAAGGCGACCCGATCGGCGTCCCAAGAGAGCACGGGTGCGAAGACGCTGCCGGTCCAGCGGGCCGGGTCGAGCAGCGGACGGGTCACGAGCGACCGGCCGGGGCTTTCGAGCGCGTAGAGCCCCCCGCCAGGCCGGGCGCGCCAGCCGAAGTACTGCATCACGAGGTGGCTGTAGGCTGCCGGGATGCGCTTCGTGAGGAGTAGTTCGAAGCCGCCGAGCAGCGGGTCGGAGAGAAGCGCCTCGCGCCGCAGCCAGCGGGCGGCCAGATAGGCGGAGCGGTCGGCGCCGTCGGCCGGGGCGATCCCCGCGCGGATGTCGCGCTCAAGGGCGTCGCAGGCCTCGCGGAGGCCCTCGGGGTCGCCTGAGCGGCGGCTGAGCACTCCGCGCGCGGCGTCGAGGGATTCGAGCGCCACGGCGGCGTACCCTCGGCTCGTGAGCGCGCCCGCGTCGGCGCCCTCCCAGTCGGCCTCGACAAGGGAGGCGAGGTCCGCGGGGATGTCTCGCTTCCAGGCGGGAGCGTTCGAGCGCCAGGCTGCGATGGGCGGCGACAGGGCGTAGCCGTCTACGGCGGCGACGGCGTACCGAGGGGGGCTGGCGGACGGCGGCGCGGGATCGGTGAAGGCGGCGCCTGCCGCTGAGCCGACAGGGCGGCCGTCTCGGAGCACGAGGTAGCCGCGCGCCTTGTCGGCCGCAGCAGGCCAGTGCAGCGACGTGGCGCCGCCGGAGGGGTCAGCGACGAGGTCGGTGGGTGTCTCGGGCTGGGGCGACGGATCGTCGACAGGCGCCAGCCCCTGGAGTCCGAGAGGCCCGGGCGGGGGGGGTGAACGGTAGGCCGGGGCGGGCGCTCCACACCAGATCGCGAGCCGCTTGCCACCCACCCGAGACCGAGGCGACGAGCACCTCGGGGAATGCGATGCGCTCACCGGGCCCGAGCGAGATCGGCCCTGCGGTCGGTCGGCAGAGAAGCGACACGCGCCCACCGCCGGATGCGTCGCGGCTCATCGCCATTCCCCAGAGCCCCGGGCTCAGCGGGGCAAGCACGAACGTTGCGTCGGGCTGGTCGCCCGAGTAGAGGAAGCACGGAAGCGAGCGGCCCTCGTCGGCCGCGAGCGGTGACCAGAGGGTCGCGACGCCGGACTGGGGGAGGGCGTGCTCACGCCAGACGAAGCGCCCGTCGGGGGCATGGACGACCGGCACGAGCGCACCGTCGGCCCGGTCGCGCTCGAGTTCGTACCTCCACACGCCCTGCGCGTCGCCGAAGCCTTCGGAGGCGCGGTACATCGCGCCATCGGCGTACGCGATGGTCGGGTCCCAGTAGGTGGTGTCGAAGGGGATGTCGCCGCGCCGGTGCACGACGAAGCGAATCGCGTCGCCCTCGGCGACCTCCACCTCGACGCGGTGCTCGGAGCCGACCGCATCACCGCCATCGATCTCGGCCTCGAAGAGGGTGTCGCCCTTGAGTCGGATGCTCGCGCGAATGCCGTCGCCTCCGCCGGTGTCGGCCTTGCGCACGGAGCCGGAGATGACGATGCGCCCGGCCTTCGGCGCGACGAAGGCGCGGCAGCTCGAGACCTGGGCGCCGGAGTGCTGCCAGTCCTTGCCGACGCGGGTCCAGTCGGGGCCGCTCCAGAAGGTGGAGCCCCACCACTCCTCCGCGCGGTACTCGAGGGGCTCGTAGGCGTGCCGCCCGTCCGGGCTGACATCGGGGCTCGCGAAGGCGAGGTCTGCGGCACGGAGGACACCGAGCGACACGGGCGCGTCCCCGGTGTTTTCGATCCAGCCGCCGTACCGTACCGCGAGGGCCGGCGTTGTCTCGTATGTCCGCGCACGGAGCGTGATCGCGATCGGGCTCTCGAGGCTCGTGAGGCGCACCTGCCCGTCGCCCGCGTCGGAGCACTCGATCAAGGCGGGAAGGCCGTCAACGGCGACCGCGGGGCCTCCGGCGAGGCGGAGAGCGCGAGCCGCGGGATGCCGCGCGAGGATCTCACCGGGCTGGGCGGCGGAGAAGAGGCAAGTCGCTAC
>CAZCER010000540.1:0-3878 GCA_964497385.1 uncultured Armatimonadia bacterium
GTGACAGCGCGAACAAGCGCGCCACCGACCGTATCGAGGGGCGGGCCAGCCAGTCAAGCCCGGTGCGAACAGACGAAGAGGGGCCCCTCCCCTTTGTCCCCTCCCCGCAACACGCTTCGCGCGGGGAGGGGGGCCATTTGGCGAGTGCTCGACATCTCCCCAAGGGTACTGAGCCGGATGGATCCAGTCCCACTGCGCGGGCCCCTTCCATTCGGCCGCTCCACACGCCCAGGGCAGCTACCCGTCCAGCCCTTTCAGAAACTCGACGGCCTTGCGGACATCGCCGATCGCGTCCTCGCCGCACTCGCGCTCGATCGCGTAGAAACCGGTGTAGCCGTGCTCCTTGTAGATCGCGTGCAGCGCGGGCCAGTTCGTCATGCCGGTGCCGAGCGGGACCTCGTCGGCCGAGCCGTCGCGGCGGAGGACCGAGTCCTTCGCATGGGCGTGGACGACGTACGGGATGAGCGTGCGGAGTCCCTCGACGGGGTCGAAGTCCGCCATGGCCTGGTCGAAGTCGAACTCCACGCCGTGCTTCTTCGCAATCATCGGCGGCCAGAGCAGGAGGTTCGCCGGGTCGTAGTTCACGCGAAGGCTCGGGCTCGCGATGTCGTCCATGAGGCGCTTCACGACGCGCGGCGGCTCGGGGCCGGTCTCGAGCGCGAGCTTCGCGCCGATCTTCTCGCCGTGGGCGGCGATCTCGGCGAGCCCGTCACGGAAGAGCGCGTACTTGGGGTCGGACTCGTCCTGAGGGCAGATGCCGGCATGGGCCATCCAGAGGCCGCCCGCCATGTCGACGGCGGTCTCGTTCAGGCGCTTGCCCCAGGCGATGTTCTCTTCCCGGCCGTCCGGCTCACCGAGGTCGACCTGGCCGCCCCAGCCGATCAGGGCCGAGACCTCCAGGCCGTGGCCCTTGATGCGGCCGAGGATCTCCTTGCGCTCCGCCGTGGTGCGCTTCTCGAGATCCCACGGACCGCCGTAGGCTCCGATGTGGACGCCGTCCACTGCGAGTTCGACGGCCATCTCGATGCCGCGCCAGGGGTCGGCGCCTCCGGTGGTGGGGATGATCGCGATCTTCATGGGGTTGGCTCCTTCGCTAAGTCCGTGCGGGCGATGGGTCCTCGATGACTGACGCGCGAGACTCCGTGGGCATTCATTGCGGCAGTCGGGAATCCTGCGTGTCGGCGGAGCGGATCGGGCCCCCGCCGAGGAGCCAGCCATCCTCGTCGTAGAGGGCGGCGGTCTGGCCGGGCGCGACGGACTGATCGTGCGGCTCGACCTCGGCGATGTGCTCCCCCGGCGCGGTGCAGGTCACGACGGCCCGGAGCGGGCTTCCGCGGTAGCGCAGTTCCACGAGGCACTCGAGCGACTCGCCGACGCCGAGAGGATCGGCGCTGACCCAGTTGAGGTCCTCGATCCCGAAGCGCGTGACGCACAGGGCCTCGCGGGGGCCGACGATGAGGGTGTTCCGCGCCACGTCTTTCGCAACCACGTAGAGGGCGTCGCCCCCACCGATCCCGATCCCGCGCCTCTGGCCGATGGTGTAGAGCGGCAGGCCCCGGTGCCGCCCGACCTCTGCGCCGAGCTGGTCCTCGATAGGACCCTCCGTGAGGCGGACCCGACCTGTGAGGTACGCCTCCACGCCGCGCGCAAGGAAGCAGAGGTCCTGGCTCTCTCGCTTCGCGCAAGGGAGGCGGCGCGAGGCGGCGTGGGCAAGGACGTCTGTCTTGGTCAGTTCGCCGAGTGGCAGCTCCACGCCGTTGAGTTGGTCCTGGCTGAGCGCGGCGAGCATGTAGGACTGGTCTTTCGACGGGTCGGCCGCGCGCCGCACGGCCGAGCGTCCGTTGCGTTCCGCGAGGCGCGCGTAGTGGCCGGTCGCGAAACCGTCGCCCCCGAGTTCGCGTGCGGCCTCGCGGAGCAGCCCGAACTTGACGTGCCGATTGCACGGCACGCAGGGATTGGGGGTGAGGCCCGCTGTGTAGCCGTCGAGGAACGCCGAGGCGACGCGGTCGGCGAATGCGGCGGTGAGGTCCACGACGTGGTGCTCGATGCCGAGGTTGTGGCAGAGACTCGCGGCCATCCCGATGTCGCAACACCCGCGCTCGCCGCCCGCCTGATGGGGTGGCAGGAGCACGGCGCTGACGCCCACGATGGGAACGCCGCGCTCGGCGAGGATGTCCGCCGCAACGGCGGAGTCGACGCCTCCGCTGAGCGCGACTGCGGTGACGGACACGGAGCCCTCCTCCTACGGACCGAGCGGGCGGGCCGACTGGTGCGGGCCATTCGCTCGGCGGCAGTCAGAGAGTAGCGTACCCGATGCGCGTGTGCGCTACTTGATCGCGTTCACGATCGTGATCGCGCCGAGAACGAAGCACCCGACGGAGACGGCTGTCGTCAGCCTCTTCACGGGCAAGGCGCGCACCGTGGGGGAGGCGAGTGCGGCGGCGACGGTCCCGCCGAGCACGAGGCCGCCGGCGAGCTTCCAGTCGACGCCCTGACTTCCGAGCATGTAGCCGATGAGGCCGCCCGCGCAGGTGAGGAGTTCCGAGGCGGAGGTGATGGCGACGGCGCTCTTGGCGCTCGCGCCGCTGACGATCTGCCCGCTTGTGACGATCGGGCCGTAGCCGCCGCCCATGAAGCCCTTGTTGAAGGCGGCCACAAGCCCGAGAACAGCCGCGCGCGGCCAGGAGAACGCGAACCTCAGCTTCCCGGTCGCGGCGAGCGCTACGAGCACGCCCATCGCCGTAACGATGCCGCCGGTGAGGAGCTTGATGGTCTCCTTGGGGAGTGCCACCGCGACCCTACCCGCGATCAACCCGCCGACAAGTCCGCAGCCGCCGAGCATCACCGCGATGGCGAAGGCGGGCTTCCCGGGACGGAGGTCCACGTTGCCCCACCAGTGGTGACCGGCCGCCGCGATGGAGCCGGAGATGAGTTCCTGGACGAGGATCGCCGGGACGACCTGCAGCGGGTCGAAACCGAGAAGGAGCAGCGTCGGTGTGAGCGTCGTCCCGTAGCCCATGCCGAGCGAGCTGTCAACGTACTCGGCGACGAACGAGAGGAGCGCCGTCATCGCGAGGACCGCCCAGAAGCCGCCGTCGCGCACCAGCGCTGTGGTCCGGTCGTTCAGGAAGAGCCCGGCGAGGATCATCAGAACCAGAGCGCCGGCCGCGGCGGCCCAAGCCCCGACGAGGAGCTTCTTGGCCCTCTGCTTGGCCGACTCCGACACCGTTGCGAACATGCGCGCACTCTCCAATCCGTCCCGTGATGGGAGGACTATAACACTCCTATAGGAGTGTTTGAAGAGTGCGCTTGGGGGCGCCTCAGGCGTAGACCCATTCCTCGGGGTTGCCTTCGGGCTCGGGGCTCTGGCGCGCGAACTCGACCGCGTCCTCGATCAGCGCGCAGGCCCGGGCTTCGGCGGCCGAGAGGTCGGCTTCGGTGGCCAAGCCGTTCGCGAGGAGATGGGCGCGGAAGCGGGCGATGCCGTCACGGCGGAGCGCCTCTTCCTCCTCCTCGCGCGTGCGGTACTCGCGTTTGTCGGACTTGGAGTGCCCGAGATGCCGGTAGGTGAGAGCCTCGATGAGCGTCGGGCCGTCTCCCTCGCGGGCGCGTTCGGCGGCGGTCCGGACCGCTTCGCGCGTGGCGAAGAAGTCGTTCCCGTCCACCTGGACGCCCGGCATGGCGTAGGCGACGGCGCGGCTCGCGACGTCCGGCGCGGCGGAGTGCCGGTCCATGGGGGTGGACATGGCGTAGAGGTTGTTCTCGCAGTAGTAGACGACGGGGAGCTTCCAGAGGGAGCCGATGTTCAGCGCCTCGTGAAACGCGCCCTGGGCGGTGGCGCCGTCGCCAAAGAAGGCGAGGACGACGCGGCGCGTGCC
>CAZCER010000541.1:0-3873 GCA_964497385.1 uncultured Armatimonadia bacterium
CGAAGCGCGCCTGGTTCCAGCTCTCGCCTTTGACCGAGTGGATGTGACCCGACTCACCACCGAGCAAGCCGGCGAACTCGCGAAGCTGCAGTACCAGGCGGGGGGCCGGTCGCTCGCGATCCTCCCGCCGGAGGTCGACGTGCGGTGGACGCGCGCGCTCCTCGGCCAAGCCCTAGCGAAGCTGAAGCTCGCGGCGCGGATCGACGCCGAGACGGTCCGCGAGGCCGTGCTGAGGGACTGGGAAGAGCACCTCCATCGCATTGGCCTCCGCCTCTCAGGGCAGGAGCCTCTGCCGCCGGGCGGGGCGGAGTACGCCCTTGACCGCCAGGCTCTCGTGGACGCTTCCGATGGGGACGCGCTCGGGGTGGTGCTTCGCCGAACCGAAGCGCTGCTCGCACGGATCCGCGGCCTGCCGGGCGCGCCGGACCTCGCGGCGTACGGCGCCGATCTGGAGCGCCTGAGGGCGGCCGAGCAACGGACGCCGGTCGGGAACGCCGACGCGCGGCGCGGTCTCGCTCTCGCGACCTTGGCGCTGCAGAGGGAGATCGCCTTCGCGAACCCGCTTCTCGACTTCGACCGGATTCTCTTCGTCGCCCGCGGGAACTACCAAGGCTCGCGTTTCACGGGCCCCACGACGACCGCGGATGTATGGGGCCAGCACTTCGCGACGCAGTACTACGCGTTCAGCTCCATTCCGGGGGGAGGCCTCTTCCGCGTCGAGGACTACAAGACGAGCCCGCGCGTGACGAACATCCTCGCCGACTCCGTGGTGAGCAACGGCCGCCTCGCCGGTAGGAAGCTCGAGCCGGGGGCGTTCCTCTCGCCGGATCTTTCCTTCGACGGCAAGGAGATCGTCTTCGCCTACACGGAGAACCGCGAGAACCGCTGGATCTGGTCCCCGGAGACAACGTGGAACCTATTCCGCGTCGGCGTCGACGGCGCGGGTCTCACGCAGCTCACCGATTCCGCCCACAACGACTTCGACCCCTGCTGGCTCCCGAACGGCCGCATCGCGTTCATCTCGGAGCGCCGAGGCGGCTACATCCGGTGCTTCGCAGTGCTGCCGGTGCCGAACTACGTGCTCCACTCGATGAAGCCGGACGGCTCGGACATCTATCCCCTCAGCTACTACGAGACGAGCGAATGGCATCCGAGCGTCGACAACGACGGCATGCTCGTCTACACGCGGTGGGACTACACGGACCGCGAGAACTGCCTGGGCTCGAACTTCTGGATCTGCGCGCCCGACGGCCGGAACCCGCGCGCTCCACACGGCAACTACCCCTACCCCTGGCACACCTTCGCGGACAACACCTACCCGGACACGCGCTTCCAAAGGCCCTATGTGGAGCTGAGCATCCGCGCGATCCCGGGCTCGCACCGGTACGTCGCGACGGCCGCTCCGCATCATGGCGAGGCGTTTGGCGCGCTCATCACCATCGACCTGCGCGAGCCCGACGATGGCGCCATGTCGCAGATCCGGAAGATCACGCCCTACGTCCCGTTTCCGGAGACGCAGGTCCCGGCCCGGAGCCAGTACGAGTACGGCGCCCCATGGCCGCTCAGCGAGGACTTCCACCTCTGCAACCGCTGGGAGAACCTGTACCTCGTCGACCGGTTCGGCAATGAGGTCCTGCTTCTGGAGAACGCGCTCGTCTTCGGCGGAGAGATGAACGCCGACATGCGGCTGATCGACCCGATCCCGCTTCGGCCCCGGCCCGTGCCCCCGCTCGTGCCGACGCAGACGAACCAGGGCGAGGACGCCGATCCGAACGCGCCGCCGGCGACGATCGCGCTTCTGAACGTGTACCAGTCGGACATTCCCTTCCCGCCGGACGCGAAAGTGAAGTGGCTCCGCGTCACCCAGAACATCCTCAAGGAGAACCCGATCATGGGGGTCCCGATGATCGGCTACCAGAACGAGGCCACCCCGCGCATCCCTCTCGGGATCGTGCCGGTGGAGGAAGACGGGAGCGCGCACCTCGAGGCGCCGATCGAGCGCGAACTGATCTTCCAGCCGCTGGATGAGAACTACATGGCGATCCAGTCCATGCGTTCTGTCGCCTACGTCCACCCCGGCGAGCGGCTCACGTGCATCGGGTGCCATGAAGGCCCGGACGCCACCCCGGCGACGGGCGAGACCCCGCTCGCACTTCGGCGCGGGCCGTCTCGGCTGGAGCCGGAGGTGGGGCCGATCGAGCCGATCAGCTACCACCGGACCGTGAAGCCGGTGTTCGAGCGCGCCTGCATGCCCTGCCATCAGGAGTCGGGCGCGGAGCCCTTGGACTGGAACTACGAGGCGCTCGAGCCCTATGCGTTTCACTTCGACGGGGGCATGTCGGGCACGACCACCAAGCCTGACCACGGCGGATCGCGTTCCATACCGGGACGCGTCGGAGCGCGCTGCTCGAGGATGGGGCAGGCTCTGCTGGATGAGACGCATCGGGGCCGGATCGCGGACGAGGACTATCGCAAGATCGTGCTGTGGCTCGACTCCAACTCGCTCCGCCTGACCGCGTTCCACGACGAAGAGGCGCAGCTCCGGGGCGAACTCGTGTGGCCCCGTCTCGATGTGGACCTCTCGAACCCGCAGGGGCTCGAGAGGCCATAGTCAAGCGCCGTGCAGCCCAGGCGCCCTCGCCTGGGGAGCCCGTAGGGCGCGACCGGCAGGTCGCCCGCGAACCCGGGTGGTCGGGCCGTCTCGGCGCGAGCGGACACGCTCACACCCGAGGGCGTGTGTGCTACATAAGGTGTAACCCATGTCATCGGACGTACAGTCTCTCTCGCTAGCGCCTCCGTCTCAGGAGCACCACTCCCACGCCGGCGGCGAGGAGAAGGGCGGCGCCGAGGGCGGCGTAGGTTCGCAGGCGTCGCGCGGCCCGAGCCTCCTGCGGGCTCGGTCTCCCGGCCCAGGACGGGGGGTACCCACGCTCGACCCACCCCGACGACGCACTCGCGAACCGGTTGAGCACCTCACCCGTGTGGGCATCAATCTCGTAGAGCACCGACCTCGGCGCACGGTCGGGCGGCGCGCCGGCGGCGTCCGTGACCTCGACGGTCCAGCGCGCCTCGCCGCCCCGTTGGCTCAGATCGGTCTGCCTGGCCGAGAACCCGTCAAGCCCCACATCACCGAGGGCGATCTCGACGGCTCGCTCCTGCGACACATGCACACCAGCCGGCGCGACGTCTTCGGTGCGCGGAAGACGCTGCGCATACGAGAGCACGGTCCCGTCCAGGAGGACGTGAGCGCGGACCGACGGCGTTAGCCCCGACCGAGGGGGATCGCCTAGGTCCGGACCCGCGCCCTGGACCTCGTAACCCTCGCCCAACGACGACGCATGCCACGTCAGGTCGTCCCCCGCTGCCCCGAGCGCCCGTGCCGCGATGGCGCTCGCCGTCGCGATGGCCTCACCTTCGGTGAGGTCACCCTCGACGGTGGACGGCGCGTCCAGACGGACCCAGCCCGCAAACACGCCCTGCGTCGCGTTCACCCGCACTCGCATCGCGGGGTCCGTCGTGCGAAACGTGACGAACGTGTCGGAACCCAGCACCTCTGTCGTGGCCTCAGCCGTGGCAAGGTCGCACTCAACAAAGGGCTGGGCGAGGGCTCGAGCTTCCTCGACCGTCATATCGGCAGCGGCGAGCGTCGACCCAATGAGCACGATGCTCGCCACGGCGCAGAAGCGATGGGCCCCCACGCAGGCCTCCCCTTTCGCACCAGTGCAGCGGGCGTCCATTCAGAGCGAACGCCGGGGCAATGCACAGATCTTGGTTGTCCGGGTTCCCCATGCGTATCGCCCTGCGCCCTGCCCTGAATCAGCTCGCGGCGAGACGCCCCGAACCCACGGGGCTCCGTTCAGGCGCGGCCACCCT
>CAZCER010000542.1:0-3865 GCA_964497385.1 uncultured Armatimonadia bacterium
TCCTCGCCGGTGATCGAGTTCGTCGGACCGCCGGGCATCGGAAAGAGCACGGTCGCCGCCGAGCTTGCGGACGTGCTCCGCGAGCGCGGCTGGCAGGTGGACGAGCCGACGCGGAGGCTGGGCGAGACTCGACCGGCGCCGTGGCGCTGGGCGCTTCGCCTGGCGCTCGCGGCGGGGTCCTTCGTGCGGCGCGGCCGCGCTGCTCTGGCCGTGTACGGAGCCCTTCGGGCCGCTCGCGCGCGACCCGCGCTGGCCTGGACGCGGCTGGCTTACTGGCTGCAGCACGCGGAGCTGTTCGATCGAGCCGCGAGGACGCCCGGGGTCGCGGTGCTCGACGAGGGTCTCGTGCACTGGCTGGCCTGCACGAACTGCCGCCTAGACCGCGGGCGCGCGCTGTCGGTCGATCTCGTTGAGAAGCATTTGCCGGCGCCGACGGCCTTGGTCCTCTACGTTCTGCTTGACGCCGAGCCCGAGGTGCACGCCAAGAGGGCGATCTCAAGCCGCAGCGGAAGCCTCCTGGGCCGTCGTTTGCGGGCCGCCGCGTCGCCCGCGGCCGCCGAGGACGCGCTGTGGGCGGCGCGGGAGTCCTACGCCGGGCTGTGCGGCTGGGTGCGGGACCGTGCGCGCGAGCGACCGGACGTCGTGCGCGTCTGCGCGCTTCGAGGCCGCGACGAGGTCGGCGCTCGGGCGTCGGCCGAGGCCGTGGCCGATGAGGTGGAGCGTTTGCTGGGGGGGACGGGTGAGCCGATGCCGAGGGATGTGGGTGATGGGTGAGCGCGTGCGCGTTCTTCACGTGGTCTGGGAGATGCGACGGGCGGGCGCGGAGATGCGCACCCTGGAGCTGTTCAGCTATGCGGACCGCAGCCGCTTCCATCTCGACGTATGCTCGCTCTCAGGTCGCGACGCCGAGTTGGACGACGACGTTCGGCGCCTAGGCTGCGAGGTCTACCGCGTGCGGAGGGATTGCCGCTTCTCGCGCCGCTTCGCGGAGCTTCTGTGCAAGGGCCGGTACGATGTGGTCCATTCGCAGGTGAACCTGTCCTCGGGGTTCGTGCTGCGGATCGCGCGCAAGTGCGGGGTCCCGATCCGAATCGCCCATCTGCGGAACTCACGCCTAACCCGGCGTCACGGGCCGATCGCGGCGCTGTACGGCGAGTTGATGCGGATTTGGATCCGGCGCTGCGCCACGCATGTGGTCTCGGTCTCGGAGGGCGCGATGGAGACCGCTTGGGAGCCGCGTTGGCGTGAGGACCCGCACTGCCGCGTCGTCTATGACGGCCTGGACGTGGCCCCGTACGAGGCGCCGCGCGACCGCGCGGGCGTCCGCGGGGAGTTCGGGTGGCATGAGGGATGCCGCGTCCTGGTCCACGTCGGCCGCGCGCACCCGCAGAAGAACCATCCGCGCCTGATCCGCATCTTCCGAGCGGTGGCCGAGATGCGGCAGGAAGCCCGCCTCTTGCTCGTCGGGGACCTGAGCGGTCCTCTCGGAACGCGCGCGAAGCGCGCGATCACGGCGCTCGGGCTCGAGGACAAGGTCGTGTGCGCGGGCGTTCGCGGCGACGTTCCGCGCCTGCTGCTGGGCAGTGACATGCTGCTGTTTCCGTCGCGATGGGAGGGGCTGCCGGGGGCGGTGCTCGAGGCGTGCGCGGCGGGCCTTCCGGTTCTCGCGAGCGACACGCCCGGCATACCGGAGATCGCGCGGCGCTTCCGAGGCGTTCGGATGCTGTCGCTTTCGGAGCCCGACGAGACCTGGGCCAAGGCTGCGGACGAGATCCTGAGCGCCGGGCCGCCGTCGGGCCGGGAATGGACCGACTGGAACGCCACGCCGTTCAGCATCGGGGCGCACGTGGCGGCGATGCAGGAGATCTGGGCGGGCGCGGAGACGGCCGAATAGGGGAGGAATCGGACGCAAACACCCCGATATTCGCCTATGCCCGCGCCGCTGGGAGTTCTCGGAGGCACGTTCAACCCCGTGCACTACGGCCACCTGTACGCCGCGGAGGCCGCTGCGGACAGGCTGGGGCTGGAGCGGGTGCTTTTCGTGCCGTCCGGCGTCGCGCCGCACAAGGACGCGACCGACGTGATCGCGCCCGAGCATCGCGCGGCCATGGCTGAGATCGCGATCGCCGACAACCCGCGCTTCGCGCTCTCGCGCCTGGAGATCGACCGTCCGGGGCCCTCCTATTCGGTGGACACCGTCCGCGAACTGCTGAACGCCGGGGCGGGCGAGCCCGTCCTAATACTAGGCGTGGACGCGTTTCTGTTGATCGAGACATGGCGCGACTGGCGCGACCTCGTAGGGCTCGCGGGATTCGCCATCGTGGCGAGACCGGGCTATGATACGGACGAGGTCGGCGCGCTGGCCCGCAGGGTCGGCGCGCGGCTTGCGTGCGTCGTGGAGGGGTTGGGTCCGCAGGTCTCGGGCGCCGAGCTGCGCGCTCGGTTCGCTCGGTCGGAGACGACGAGATACCTGACGCCGGACGGAGTGCTGCGCTACATCGAACGCAACGGTCTCTATGGATGGGGGGCGGGCGCTGCCGCGCCCGCTCCGTAACGGGTTAGGGCGCTCAGGCGTCGAAACCAGTGGAGGCGCGCGTTCGAGACAGGACAGGAACGATGATTCAGACGAGTGACATGACCGGGGACAACTGGACGTCGGACGTTCGCATCGACGTAGTGGGCCGACCGCGGAAGCGCCGCTTCCACGGCGTGGAGGTCCTGATCTGGCTTCTGTGCATTGCCTTGATGGCGACCATGGCGCTTGCCGTGCGCGATCAGATGCTGAACCCCTCGGGCCGAGGTTTGCTGGCGTGGATGCCGATCAAGATCCCCGGCGTGCCGATGGGCCCCGACGCGTTCGAGGGCAAGCAGCAGGTGACGCTCCTCTTGGTCGGCACCGACCAGGCGGCCGGCTTGTGCGACACAATCATGCTCGCGTTCATCGACCGCGAATCGAAGCGCATCGGTCTGCTCTCATTCCCGCGGGACATGGCCGTTCAACTGCGCAACGGCGACAAGTGCAAGGTGAACTCGGTCGCAAACCTCACAGGCGCGGACGTCAAGGAGGGCTTGCACGCCCTGGAGGACACGATCTCGCGCAACTTCGGGGTCGAGATCGACGGGTACGCGGCCATCGACGTGAAGGCCTTCCAGGAGGCCGTCGACCAGCTCGGGGGCGTCGACGTGGTCGTCCCTGAGGGCCCGCGCGGAGATGGTCTGCACTACGACGACCATGAGCAGAACCTGCACATCCACCTAACCCCGGGGCCGCAGCACCTGAACGGGCACGACGCGATGGGCTTTGTGCGTTGGCGTCAGGGGAACGGCTACGCCGGTGACGGCGACTTCGGACGGATGGCCCGCCAGCAGCAGTTCCTGCAGGCGGTGGCGTCGAAGGCGGCCGGGCAGCTCAAGAGCGTGAAAGGCCTGGGAACGGCCCTCGGCCTGGCGGGGATCGCCCACAAGCATGTGAACACGGATCTGTCGCTGCAGAAGATCGCCGCGATCGCGGAGATGGCGCGCGCCGTGGACGCGGCCGGCATCGACGCGCGCACCGCCGCGATCAAGGGCGGCGGGAGTTCGGGGAGCATGGGTTCGTACCTCATCCCGGACACCGTGGCGACGCGCGCCGCGGTGGACGAGATTTGGGCGGAACTCGCGAAGGAGAAGCCGCTCGAGGAGATGGCGCGCATCGAGGTTCTGAACGGCTGCGGCGTCGACTCGATCGCCTCGAAGTGCCGCGAGGCGCTGGTGAAGCGCGACTTCCGCGTCGTGCGGGTGGGCAACTACACGGAGGCCGAGAGCGGGGAGAGTTCCCCGCAGCCGGTGTTCGACCACGCGGTCACGCGGATCCACTGCGCGAAGA
>CAZCER010000543.1:0-3864 GCA_964497385.1 uncultured Armatimonadia bacterium
GATGGTGTAGTTCACGACTTCGCCGGGCGCGGCGGTGGTCAGGCCGGGGCGGATGCGGATCGAGGTCGGAGTCAGCAGCAGCTCGAGCCCTCCGGCGCAACCGGCCGCGCCCGCGAGCGCGAGCAGCAGGCCGAGAAGGAGGTGCTTCAGGAGATGGGTCTTGCGCATCGGCGGTCCTTCCAGGAACGCATGCGTGCGGGGCCGCTGGCGGACTACGAGGCGGACCCCGCGTCACGGAACGGCGAACCGTCTTCTGTCTGACGAGCGAAGGCCCCTGCCGGGTCCCGAAGCTCCGTGACCTCCACCCTCCCAGCCAGCGCCTCGGCCTCGGCGCGCGTGGCAAGCCGGCCGCGCGCCGACAGCGCGGGCACGCTGAGGCCGGCCGCGACGCTCGCGCGCCGCAACGCGGCCTCCAGAACCGGGCCCTGCAGAGGCCCCTCCGTCGCCCAAGCGGCCAGCAGGTGGCCGGCGAAGCAGTCGCCCGCTCCGGTGGCGTCGACCTCCTCGACGTCGAGCGGCCACACGTAGAGGAGCCTGTCCCGTTCGCCGGCGACCGCTCCTTCCCGGCCCAGCGTCATCACCAGCAGCGCGCAGTCGGGCAGCCTGCTCATCAGGCCGCGCACCAAGCCTTCGTGACCCCGGTGCCGCTCGACGCCCCAGAACTCGGCGAGAGCCCGCGCGTCGTCGGAGGCCAAGATCGCCACTTGGGCCAGTTCGAGGAGTTCCGCCACGCGCTCCTTCGCACGGCCCCTCTGCCATGCAGGCCCGAGCGACGCGCTGACCACGCCGCCCTCCTCGCGTTGCTCGCGGGCCCAGGTGATCTGGCGCGTGCTCGGGAAGCCGAGGTGGAGCACACGACACCGGGGCCGCTCAAGGGAGCGGGGGCTTGCGGCGGTGGGGGCCTGAGCCCGAGTCGTCTGCTGGGGTTCGGGGCGGTCCGGCCACGTCAGGAGTAGCGACTGCTTGGTGAAGCGCTCGGGCACGGTCAACAGCAGGTCCGCGCACACGCCGTGATTCACGAAGTCCCGACGGACGGCCTCGCCCGCCGCGTCGTCGCCGACGGCGCCGGCGAAGGCGGCTCGGGCGCCGGCCTGAGCCGCCGCGCAGATCGTGTTCGCGGCGCTCCCGCCGCCCGCCTGATGCACGCCCGCGACCTCCACGCCCAGCCGGGCGAGATTCTCCCGCGTCACTTCACGGCCCTGGTCGAGCAGCCAATCGACGCCGGCCTCGATCTGCTTCTTCGTCGAGCGCCCGAGCAAGACGGTGAGTTCGAGGGGGCAGTACCCCGTCGAGGCGATGTCATGGCTGTCGCGCTCCGCCGGCATCCTCGCGTCACCTTGCCCCGCTTCGGCGCATCCCGCCCACCCAACGTCGGATTCGGGCGGAACCTTCGGCCACCTCTCCGAAGCCCGCGCCATGGGCGAACAAGGAGTCACAGCCCTGCGCGCGAACTCCCGGCGCGAACGCGGCCCGCCGACGCGGGCCCATCTCTCTAGCGACTCGAAGGAAGTGCGCGGACACCATGCCCAAGAAGACCGGTAAGCCAGCCTCCAAGAAGGCCGCTCCGCCCGCCAAGCCGTCCGTCGTACGCTGCGCCGTGATCGGGTACGGCGGAGCCTTCAACATGGGGAAACACCACGGCGACGCCATGAACGCCGCGCCGGGCCTGGAGGTCGTCGCCGTCTGCGACCTCGACCCCAAGCGGGCCGAGGCCGCGGCCGTCGACTACCCGGGCGTCGCGACCTTCACCCAACCCAAGGAACTCCTCGCGTGGGGCGCGTTTGACCTCGCGGCGATCGTCACCCCGCACAACACCCATCGCGATCTCTCCGTCGCCTGTTCCGAAGCCGGCAAGCACGTCGTGGTCGAGAAGCCCATGTGCATCACCGTCGAGGAAGCCGACGCGATGATCGCGGCCGCGCAGAAGGCGAAGAGAGTCCTGACCGTCTTCCAGAATCGACGCCACGACGGCGACTATCTCGCGCTCAAGGACATCGTCGAGAAAGGCCTCATCGGCGATGTTTTCAACGTCGAACTCAACGGCGGCGGCTGGGGCAAGCCGGGAACCTGGTGGCGGTCGTACAAGGAGATCTCGGGCGGGCAGTTCTACGACTGGGGCGCCCACATGGTCGACTGGCTCCTTCACGTCATGCCGCGCCGCATCGACCACGTGATGGGCTACTTCCACAAGCTGGTCTGGACGCACGTGACGAACGAGGACCACGTCCACGCGCTCATCAAGTTCGACAACGGCGCCACGGCCGACGTGCAGCTCTCCTCGATCGAGCGCATCGGCAAACCCCGTTGGCGCCTCCTCGGAACCAAGGGCGGCGCCGTCTCGGTCGACGGAGCTTTTCGCGTCGTGACCGACATGAAGGGCTACCAGGCCGAACTCCGCGTTCCCTACAAGGACAGCCACTGGCAGGGCTTCTATGACAACCTCGCCGCGCACCTCACTCAAGGCAAGCCGCTCGAGGTGACCCCGCAGTCCTCGCGCCGCGTCATCGCGGTCATGCGCGCCGCCGAGAAGTCCTCGGAGACCGGCAAGCCGCAGCCCGTGGCGCACGAGGACGAGGGGCTCTGGCTCTAGAACGACCCGGACGGATAGGACAGACCGAGGGGGCGACCGCGTTGTCCGTGTGCGCGCTGTGGTTCACGGCGGTGAGCGTGGCGGCGGCGGCCGCCCCCGTGGAAGTCCGACTGGGGGATCTGATCCTCGCCTTCGACGCGGATACGGGGCATTGGCTCTCCCTTCGCGTCGGCGACCGCGGTCACAATCTCTTGGGTGGAGACGCGGACGACGACCTGTCGCTCCGCCTCGAGGGCGCGGAGTGGCCTGAGACGTGGGCGGACGCGTCCGTCTCCGAGCCTCGCGACGGCTCCATCACGGTCACCCGCACCGCGCCGGGTTGGTCGGTCTCACTGGACTACCGCGTCGAGCCCGACTCCACCATCCTGTCGCGGCGCGTCCGGGCAACCTGGCTTGGCGAGGGCCGTGCTCGGATCTGGGGAGCGACGCTGCGCATCCCCGGCGCAACGCTTGGCGGCGCCCGGGACGCCGAGTGGTTCCTCCCGGGAAACTACCCCGTGCGGCATGGGCCGCTCGCCGCGGGACGAGCCGGGACGAATCACCGCGAGCAAGGCTGGACCTGGTCGGACACCGGCGTCGCGTACGTCCGCAGCGCGGAGGAGGGCCTCTCACTCGTCACGGCCTACTCCCTCGAGGAAGACCACGCGGTCGTCGGCGTCGAGGAGGGCGCGGGCTCCTGCTCGCTCACCCATGAGTTCCAGGCGGCGGCGTGGCTTGACCCGGGGCAGTCGATCGAGTTCGGCGCCCAGTGGGTCCGCGTCGTCGACCGCGACGGGACGCTTCGCGACGCCTGCCGCGATCTCGCGGCGCGCGCAAACCCCGGCCCGCCCGTCGACCGCCCGGAGTGGCTGCGCGGCGTGGTCATCGAGGAGCTGCACCCCTGGGGGCGTCTCGAGTCCTGGGGGGCGGGCGATCGCGGCAACCGGATGCCCTCGATCGAGGCCCAGCTTACGCATCTCAGCGAACTGGGAGTCGACGCCGTATGGCTTCTACCGGTGTCCGAGAAGCCCCCGTGGGTGTACCACCTGCCCCAGGTCCGCCACATCGACCCCGATGTGACCACACCCGATCAGCTCCGGCGGTTCATCGCGGCCGGCCATGACCTGGGCGTCCGCACGCTAATGGACCTGGTGACCTACGGCATCGCTCCCGAGAGCCCCGATGTCGCGACGCTGCCGGACAGCGTCTGGTGCCGCGACCCCGACGGAAACCTCCAGAAGGCCTGGGGCGGCACGGTGCTCGCCGCCGACTGCTCGGACCCCGACTGGCGCGCT
>CAZCER010000544.1:0-3856 GCA_964497385.1 uncultured Armatimonadia bacterium
GGTCAGGCTTCGGCGGTAGGTTGTTCCGTTGCGGAGAGGCGCCTCCACCACCGCCATGTAGCGCCCTGGCTCCTCGGGCTTCGTCACCTCGTTGAGGTCGCCATCGAACCATCGCGCGGAAAGGGGCGTGTCTCCGTTCAACTCGCGGACGCGCTCGGCGTCGCGCCAGACAATCCGCGGGAAGCCGGCGCCAGGGGTGAAGACGAAGCCGCCCCAACCCGCGGCCGGCCCCACTTCCTGCGCCTGGAGTTCCAGGATGCGCGCTTTGCGCTCCCGCTCCTCCCGGATTCGCGCGGCTTCCTCGGGCCCGTAGACCTCGTGCGCAACCGCCCAGTCACCCGTGCCATTCTCGACCTTCACGAGAATGCGGTTCACGCCTCGGTGCAGCCTCGCGGTGAACTCCTCGGACCGCGCGGTGAGCGCGCGCCCGTCGGGTGGGAAGACCTCATGGACGAGTTCGCCGTTCACCCAGACCTTCGCGCCGTCGTCGGAGCCCAGGAAGAAGAGGGCCTCGCCCGGCGCGGAGGCTTCCACGGTTGCGTAGGCGTAGGCGAGCTGGTTGTCGGTCTTGGTCCAGAGAGAGCGGAAGTCGAGCGTCGGGCCCTCTTGCTTCACGAACCGTGCGAAGACGACGGGGTACCCGGCGAGCGCGGCGCCCTCGTGGAGTCGAGCCTCGACCTCGCCGCCGAGAGGCGCCAGGTAGTCCGTGTCAAACCCCTCGCGCGGGTTCGACGAAGGCCTCGGGTTCGGGAGCGGGCCGAGCACGAGCCAGTCTCTGACTGGCCCGTCCGGGCGCAGGTCTAGCGAGCCGGCGTCGTCCAGCCCGCCCCTCCGGTAGTTCGTGCTCGGGAACCCGACAACGCACGCCAGCGCGCCAAGAGCCCAGATCATCATCATGCACCTCGCAGAATCTTCGCCTGACGCCCACGGCACGGGAGCGTCAAGCGCTGGTTCCACGGACCGAGCCCCTTGCCCTGTGCGGAGCGCGCCCAAGAGGGGATGCCGCAAGGAGCGCAACCCGACCTGCGCGAAGGGGGCCACAGCCGCGACGGCAAGCGGACGACCGAAGGGAGAGGCGCTATGGCACGCACGACGGACGGTTCGGCAACGGGGTTCACCCGCCGCAGCTTCCTCCATACCGTGGGCACGGCGGCGGCGACGGTCGCGGCCGCGCAGCACGCCGCGTCGAGTCTGGCCCAGGGCACGGGCCCGAATGAGCGCCTCGGCGTCGGCCTCATCGGGTGCGGCGGCCGGATGCAGGCCCACATTGACGTACTGCTTGCCCTTCAGGCGGAAGGGCACGCCCTCGAGATCGCCGCGGTGCAAGACGTGTACCAGCCACGCCTCGACGCGGCGGTCCAGCGCACGGGGGGCAAGGCCTACCGCGACCATCGGGAACTCCTGGCCGACCCGAGTGTCGACGTCGTGGCGATCGCGTCACCCGACCGGCACCACACGCCGCAGGCGATCGACGCCGTGCTGGCCGGCAAGGACGTCTTTTCCGAGAAGCCCCTTTCGCACTGGTCTCAGTTTGAGGCGGTGAAGCGGCTCGCTCACCTTGTGAAGGAGCGAAAAGCCGTCCTCCAGGTTGGGACCCAGTACGTCGCCGACGGCGTCTACCGGCAGGCTCGCGATCTGGTGCAGGCGGGCGCGATCGGGAAGCCGATCCACATCCAGGTCGGTTACTTCCGGCAGGGCGACTGGGGCGAGCGGGGCATGCCGATCCTGGATCCGAACGCCACGCCCGGCCCGGATCTCGACTGGGACGCCTTTCTCGGTGACGCCCCTCGCCGCCATTTCGACGTCTCGCGCTTCTTCCGCTGGAGGATGTACCTCGACTACGCCGGAGGGCCGCCGACGGACCTCTATCCTCACATGCTGACGCCGGTCGCGATCGCGGCCGGGCTCGACTTCCCGACGCGCGTCTCCGCCTCCGGCGGGAAGCTCTTCTACAACCACGAGCGCGAGGTGCCCGACACCGTGAACATCCTCGCCGACTACGCGCAAGGCGTCACGCTCGCGCTGCTCGGCACCCAGGTGAACGCCACATCCATCCCGACGTGCATCCGCGGCTCAGAGGCGACGCTCACTTTCGGGGGGGCCGGCATCCAGATCTCGCCGGCGGACGGCGGAGGGGTCGCCAGGGAGGTCGCTCGGGAGCAGGGCGGAGACACGAAGGAACTCTGGGCGAACTTCCTCGAGTGTGTCCGCACTCGCGAGACGCCGTGGAGCGACGTGCAGACCCAGTACCGCGTCCAGACCACGGTGAACATGGGGATGCTCTCGCTGATGCAGGGCAAGATGGCGCACTTCGACACGGAGAGGGAGGCGATCCGGCTGTGAGGACGTGCGCGCCCCTTCTGCTTCTCCTGGTCGCCGCGCCGGCCGTCCTGGCGGATGCGCCTGAGGTGCTTGAGTCGCCGGGCGCCTGGCAGGTGCTGTGGTGTGGCCAACCTGTGCTCACCTACAGGTCGTCGCCCGACCTCCCGAAGCCCTTCGTCCACCCGCTCCTCACGCCGGCGGGACGCCCGCTGACGCTTGCGAGCCCACCCGACCACATCCATCATCGCGGCCTCATGTTCGCGTGGGGGTACATCGCGCCGGCCGGCTCGCCCGAGGGCTACCACATCACCTTCTGGGGCGAGGAAGGCGACCCGAACGACCTGGGACACATTGTCGCGGCGCCCGGGGGCGAGCCACAGACCGAGATTCGCGACGGCGTGGCTCGCATCGTGGCCCGGAACGAGTGGCGCCGGAACAGCGACAACATGCTGGTGCTTCGGGAACGCTCCGAGATCCGGGTGTTCGGACCCTACGACGGCCGCGGGTATCTGCTGAGTTGGATCACGGAGCAGACCCCGGTGATGGATGTCGTCATCGGCCCGACGCCGGGGCGCGATGTGAGCTACTACGGGCTCGGGCTGCGCACCCCGCACGACATGGACCGAGGCGTCGCGATCAACTCGAATGGGGAGATCGGCATCGACGCCTGCTACGGCGATGACGCCGCCTGGTGCGCCTACGGGACGACGGTAGCGCCGGCCAGGAGCTTCGCGATCTTCGACCATCCGGACAACCCGCGCCATCCAACGGGCTGGTTCGTGATGAACGACTTCGGATATATGACCGCGAGCCTTCCGGCGCACGAACCGTTCCGCGTGAAGGCGGGAGAGACGCTGCGGCTCGAGTACGGGGTGCTCGCGTTCGATGGTGATCTCGACTCAGGCTTCGTCGGGAGAGCGTACGACTGGTGGACGGTCCTGACCGCCGCTGGCCGCTGATCCTTCGGCCGCGGGAAGCGGCCCGCACTCAGGTCCCAGGAGGCGGTGGTGATGGTCGCTGCGGCGCTCTGCATGCTGTCTCTGATCAGCCAGGGCCAGAGGCCCTATGAGATGGTCTGGGCGGGGCGGACGGAGGATGACCATCCGCCGCTTGTCGCCTTCGATGACGTGACCGGCTGGACGGTCGAGTGTGACAATGCCGCGGCGACCCTGGCCTCGAGCACCGAGCAGCTTCTGTTCCGCGACGCGATCGCGAAGCTGGCGTACCGCCGCGAGGCGCCGGGGCCGACCGCGGTTCGGTTGATCCCACCGACCCCCGTCGCCGTCTCCGCACCGTTCGACTCCGTGAACTGGTGGGTCTACGGGAACAACTGGGCGTTCGCACCTGATGCGAGCACGCCGGCGGTCACCCTCACGGCCGTGTTCGGCTCACCGGGCGGCCCGGACGTGCTAGTCACTCTCGGTTCCGTCGGCTGGCAGGAGTGGTGGGTCATGCACCGCCGGCTGACGCCGGAGCAGATCGCGGCCGTCGGCGCTTCGCCGGAGCTGAGGCGGATCGAGGTGACGGGCGGAAC
>CAZCER010000545.1:0-2314 GCA_964497385.1 uncultured Armatimonadia bacterium
GGGCCCATGCCTTCGCCGCCGCCCATGCCGCCCATCTGGCTCGCACCCGACGTCCAGGGACCGAGCAGCACGCGGTCGGGCACCAACTCGGCGCGCGCGATCGCGCCCCAGCTCTTGCCCCACCAAGCGACCGCGGTCATCCACATGATCCGAGCCTGCACGACAAGGTCGTCCTTCTCCGGAGGGATGAGGCCGGTGCTGAAGCCGCCGCCCATGCCGCCGCCCATCATGCCGCCCTCGCCGCCCATCATCGGGCCGCCGCTTGAACCCATCATCCCGGCGCCCATCGGGCCGCCCGAGGACCCCATCATCCCGCCGCTCATCATGGGGCCGCCGCCGGAACCCATCATTGCGGGCCCGCCGGAACCCATCATGCCGGGGCCGCCCATCGCGCCGCCCATGCCGGCCTGCTGATTCGTCCCGCGGACCTCATCCAACTTCTCCTTGGCGCTCTTGAAGAGCCGCTTGGCCTCGCGATACTGGCCCGCGGCGTACTGGGTCTTGCCCTCTTCAATCGCGTCGGCGGCCTCTTTCATGAGGCGCTTCGCCTTGGCGAGATCGTAGGTCTGGGTCTGGCCGCCCATCATGCCGCCCGACCCGCCCATCATGCCGCCGCCCATGCCCGGCATGCTGCCGCCGCGCCCGCCCATCATCTGGGCGCCGCCCGAGCCCATCGCCATCTGCGCCGACGCCGGCAGAGCCACAGCGACCAGGAACACCGCCGCGAGCGTGAGTGCTGTCCGAACTGACATGCCGCGCTCAACTCCTTGTAGGCCGGGGCGCAACACCAAGGCCCGGCCCTGCTTTCGTGACAACGGACGCGTGCGGTACGCTCGCGCGGAAGTATAGCCAGCGCTCTTTCGGAGTGTCAAAAGCGCGCCGGCGACCTCGTTGCCCGTGATCTTTAGAGTCGTGATCGCGAGGTCTGATTCGCAGGCCTCCGACGAATTCCCTGCCTCCTCGACAGGCAATCTCCGCGTCGCGCGCAGCCTTGCGCCCTCCGGGATCAGTGCTATACTTCTACCTTGCCGGCGTTCTACACGCCCGACGTGTTGAGCGCCGCGTGGAGAGGAGTTCCTTGGAAGACGTACCTCCAAGTTTGTGGCTCTTCGGAGCGGCCGCCGTCCTTCTGGCGATCCAGGCGGCGTTCGTTGCGGCCGAGGTGTCCTTCCTCTCCCTGGGCGTGGTGAGGGCGCGCCGTCTCGTGGCCGAGGGGCGACGCGGGGCGCGGCTCCTGAGCTGGATGCTCGCCGATCGCGGACGCCTCTTCTCCACGGTCCTCATCTCGATCACCACGCTCGGCTACGCCGCCGAGTCGCTCGTTACCTACGCTTCCCCCCTCGTGCATCCGGTGTACGGCCACTACATCTGCCTGGCCGTCGTCGTGGGGATCTCCATCGTCTTCGTCGAAGCCATGCCCGTCATCATCGCTTCCAAAGCCCCCGAGAAGCTGGCTCTCGCGCTCGCGCCCGTGTCGGTCCTGGCCTACTGGGCGCTCTGGCTCTTCGTGACGGTTCTCTCGCTCATCGCCAACGGATTCCTGCGTCTCACCGGCGCCATCGACCGAGCCTCCCCGCGCATGACCGAGGACGAGATGCGGTCGCTCATCGACGTCGCCGAGGTCGACGAGGATGAGAAGTCGATGCTGCGCCGCGTGTTGGAGTTCGGCGACCGCACCGTCCAGGAGGTCATGGTGCCGCGAACTGACATGGTGTGCGTCGAGGACACGGCGACGGCCGAGCGGGCGGTCGGTCTCATGGTGGAGCACGGCTACTCTCGCCTGCCCGTCTACCACGAGCGGCGCGACAACGTCGTCGGGGTGCTCTACTCCAAGGACGTCCTGCCTTTGCTGGCGGAGGGCCGGAGAGGCGACGCGGTGGCGCCGGTGATGCGCGCCCCGCTGTTTATCCACGAGAAGCGCCGCGTCCAGGACCTCGTGGTGGAGTTTCAGCGTCAGCGCCGGGCCATGGCGCTGGTCAACGACGAGTACGGCGGGATCGCGGGCATGGTCACGTTGGAGGACGCGATGGAGGAACTGGTCGGTGAGATCTTCGACGAGTACGACGTCGAGGAGACCGGAACCGAGTCCATCGACGAGAACACCTACCGAATCCGCGGCAGCCAGGGCATTCATGAGGTCATGCGCGAGTTGGGCGTCGAGTTGCCCGAAGGCGACTACGAGACGGTCTCGGGCCTGATCAGCTCCAACCTCGGGCACCTCCCGGAACCCGGCGAGTGCGTGGAGTTGGAGAACGGGATCCGCATCGAAGTGCTCGAGGTCGTGCTTCGCGCCCTCCCAGAAGCGGTAGCCGGG
>CAZCER010000545.1:2324-3849 GCA_964497385.1 uncultured Armatimonadia bacterium
GGGAGGACAGACAATGAGTGAGGAGCCTCCGCTTCGGCGCGGCCGTCCAAAGCCGCGCCGAAGCGGGCTGTGGTGTGCGGCGCTGGCGGGAGTCGGAGCGACGGCGCTCGCGTGGGCGTCGGGCCCCGCCGCCGGCGGCGAAGCCCTGCAGGTTCCCGCCTGGATGCTCGTCGGCGAGGCAGTGCTCTGCGCGGCCTCGCTCGTCGGCCTCCTGGTGCTCTCCTTCGCGGAAGTCGCCCTTGTCGCGTGCTCCGAGCCTGTGGTTCGGCGGGCGGCCGAGAGCGGCGACCGGAGGGCGGAGCGCCTGCTCAGACTGCTCGAGCATGGCCGCGAGGACGCCGTCACGCTGGTCATCGTCCTGAACAACGCGCTCATCCTCGCCATCGCTACGCTCGTGGGTCACCTCACGGTGCGCGTCTTGGGCGCTCAGGCCTACCCGTACACGGCGGCGGGTTCGCTCCTCTTCGTGCTTCTGGTCTGTGAGATCACCCCCAAGACCTACTCGTCCCACCACGCCGACCGCGTCGCGATGAGCGTCGTGCGGTGGGTGGAGCCCCTGGTGGACAGCTGGGCCGGCCGGCTGGTCGTGGGGCTGGTCAAGGCCGGGTCGTGGCCGTTGCGCAAGGTGTTCCGCGCCGACGTTCTGGAGCACCGCCCGGTGGTTACGGGGCAGGAACTCATGTCCCTCGCGGACGTCGCCGAGGAACAGCAGGTGCTCGATCCGACCCAGGCCCAAATGTTCGAGTCGATCATCGAGTTCGAGGGGCGTCCCGTGCGGGAGATCATGGTTCCGCGCGTGAACATCGTCATGATGGAGGCGGACCTAACCCTTCAGGACGCCGTGGCCCTCATCGCCGAGCGGGGCAAGTCCCGAATCGTGGTGTACGAGGACCTGCCCGACCAGGTCGTCGGAATCCTCTACGCCCACGATGTGCTCACCGCGTACTACCGCGGCAACCAGGATGTTCGCGTCGGCGATCTGGCGCGCGAGGCCTACATGGTTCCGGAGACCAAGCCCGTGGACGAGGTCTTCGGAGAACTCCGTCAGCGCCACATCCATCTCGCGCTCGTGATCGACGAGCATGGCGGCGTCGACGGCCTGGTCACCATGGAGGACGTGCTCGAGGAGATCGTCGGCGACGTGCGCGATGAGCACGACTCCTCGGAGAGGCTTCTCGTCACCGCGGTGGGACCGGAGGCGTGGGTGGTGAGCCCCCTCGCGGCGCCCTCCGAACTGGAGAGCCAGATCGGACTGACGCTCGGCGACGAAGACGGCAAGAAAGTGGTGGGTGGCAACGCCTGCGAGGTCTGGGGGCTGTAGGGGAACGATTGGACCACGGAGGCACGGAGGACACGGAGTTTTTCGAGAGGTCACGGAGACCTTCGTGACGAGAGCGTCCGGGCTGGCTGAATATCGCACCGGCCCATAGCCGGGCAGGTGCCGATGGCCCGGGTGATCGGCTTTCGGTCTCACGTCTCACCCTCTTTCGTTCTCCTACGCTACCCTTGGGCCATCCCGCCCGGG
>CAZCER010000546.1:0-3834 GCA_964497385.1 uncultured Armatimonadia bacterium
GTAGGCGCCCAGCAGATAGTCCCGGTCCACCTCGACCGCACGCGTCGAGATCCGGACCACCCCGGGGGCGCCTCCCAGGGCCTCGGAGGCGTTCGTGATCAGGTTCATGGCGACCTGACGGATCTCGGTGGCGTCGCATTCCACCAACGGAAGCCCTTCGGCGAGATCCATCTCGAGGCTGACGTTCTTCGAACTCGCCGCCGCAAGCAGGTGCGCCATCTCGTCCACGAGCCTTGAGAGGTCGGTCTTCTGCACCACGAAGCGGCCTTTGCCCGAGTAAGCGAGCATCTGTCGAGAGAGTTCGCCGGCGCGCTTGGCGGCCACCTCGATGCGCTCCACCCACCCGCGGGCGGGATCGTCCGGACCGAGTTCCATGAGGGCGAGCGACGCGTTTCCGAGCACGCCCATGAGCAGGTTGTTGAAGTCGTGGGCGATGCCACCGGCCAGGAGCGCCATGCTCTCGAGCTTCTGGGCGTGCTGGATGCGCTCCTCGAGGCGGCGGGCCTCGGTGATGTCCCGGCAGATCGCCGTGCATCCGATGAGCGCGCCCTCGCGCCACTCGGTCGGAGTGACGGTCATGACCACCCGTTTGGCGTCTCCCTTAGCCCCAACCAGCCGAAGTTCATAGCTGCTCGTCACGCCTTGCCTGCGCAGGTCGGTCTGCCTGAGAACCTCGGCATGGTCGTCCTCGACCACGAACTCGAGGAGGTTCCGACCGATCAGCTCCCGCGCGTCCAAGCCGAAGATGGCCCCTGCGGCCGGGTTGGCCATGAGAACGGTCTCGTCAAGGCCGACCATCAGCACGCCCTCGCCCGAACTCTCAAAGAGAACGCGGTAGCGCTCCTCGCTCTCACGCATCGCCTCAAACGAGGCCCTGAGCCGGTCGGCCATCTCGCGGAGCGCAAGCCCAAGGCGTCCGATCTCATCGTCCGTCGCGCGGGCCTCGATCTCGTCGTCCGACTCCACGAGGGCGAGGGCGGCTGACGGTCCGACGGAAGCCCAGGCTCAACACGATTGCGAGGAGCACGCCAAGGCCAAACGCCGCCGCCAGTATCTCGGCGCGGAGCGCGTCGGCCCGGGCGGCGACGTCGGCTTGGCTCACCTGAACGGCGACGTACCACCGCAACGACGAGGCGGGCTCGACGCACACGAAGTGGGGCGCCCGCTTCAGATCCGCGGTCACCGGCCATCGAGGGGCGACGCGGCCCGCGAGCACGCCGTCGATCAGAGCCTTCAGCCCCGCGTCCTCCACCGGTTGCGCGTCCAGGCGCTCGTTCGCGGCGCCCGCGCGGGCCAGGATCTCCACGGTGTAGTCCTGGTGGGCGATGAGGTTGCCCGCCTCGTCGAATAGGAACGCGTTGCCCCATCCCTCGCGGAGCGACAAGTCGCCCGCCCACACCGCAACCTCCTCCAGCGTGACGTCACCGCGGGTGACCCCGATGAAGCGGTCGCCGTCATAGAGCGGAACGGCCAGCGTGGCGACCCAGCGCTTTCCGACTTCATCGTAGTAGACGGGCGTCCAGACGGGCGTTCGTTCGGGGTTCCGCTCCGGCGCCGCAAGCTGGTAGGGCGGATCGAGGCGGAAGTCGTGGTCGGCCGCGACTTCGGAGTCCGGCCCCGGCGGCGAGAAGCGAGCGAACCCGCTCTCGGCGACCAGGCCGAAGTTGGCGAATTCGGTGGCCACCAAGGGCGCGATCAGAGGCCACAGTCTCTCCGTGCGCTCGAACAGGGCGGCTGTCTCATCTGTGAGGGGAGACCCGCTTCCCAGGAACGCTCCCGACTGCGAGTCGGCGACCCGCAACGCGCCGTCCGCGCCGCGGCGCGGCGCCGGAGGGTCGGCGCTTCCATACGAAGCCGCGATCTCGGCGCCCACGATCGCGTTGGCGGATAGCGCGACCTTCAGTTTCCTGCCGGCCGCCGCTTCGAGTTCGGACGCGTACCGACGGCTCAGCAAGCGTAAGCGCGTCTCGGCGTCCGCCACCAGGCGGTTCTCCTCGGTGTGCGCCATCCACATGCCCGCCGTCAGCCCCACCAAGCCACAGAGGCCCAGGACCCAGACGAACAAGCGTCGCTCGAGGATGCCAATCCTCAAGGTCTGTCATCCTCCCACGGAGCCGCCCCCCGTGGGCAGCGAGTCGCGTCACTCCAGGTGACAGGATGGCCCGCGGCGCCGTTGGCTCGACGCCGCGGGTGTCTGAACTGTGACATGCCGCCGAGCGCCAAAGGCTCTCGGGCTCGGACGGGAGTACGATTGGGCTACATCGCGGACGTGAAGTGGTACGTCCCTGCCCCTATGTTGTAGGCGACCGCCCCGTCTTCCTCCCCGATCTCGCGCACGCACTCGGCCTCCGAGGCCGGGACGTCGCCTTCGCGGACCTCAGCCGCCGAGCGCGCCGGAACGTACACCGTCGCGCGCGCGTTCGCCGGAACCGTCACATCCAGCGCGATGCGGGCGCCGTCGCGCTCCCAGCGAGCCCGCACGACGCCGTACGCGGTCTCGATGGAGCCTTCGGCCCATGTCAGGTCGCCGGCGGGGCGTGGGCGAACAATCACGTGGGCGAATCCGGGCTCGGCGGGGTCGGGCTGGAGCCCCGCGACATCCTCGAAGAACCAGCGTCCAACGGAGCCGAAAGCGAAGTGGTTGCGCGAGTTCATCCCCGGGCCCTCGGTGTCGCTGTTCCAGAGTTCCCAGATCGTCGTCGCGCCCTTGTCCACCATGTAGCCCCAGGAAGGGTACGTGCGCTGGGTCGCGAGCCGCATCGCGGCCTCCTGCTCACCCATCGACGCGAGAACCGGCATCAGGTAGGCGGTGCCGAGGAAGCCGGTCGAGAGATGGTCGCCCCGATCGACGATGTCCTTCACGACCGTCGCGAGCACACGGTCGCGCATCTCCTCCGGCGCGAGCCCGAAGTAGAGGGGCAGGAGGTTCGCGGTTTGAGTGCCCCCGGGGTAGGTGGCCGCCTCTTCGTCGAGGTACGCGGCGTTGAACGCCGAGCGGATGTCTTTCGCCAGGGCCGCGTACGCCGCGGCGTCTTCGGTGCGCCCGATGACCGCCGCCATCCGGGAAAGCAGGTCGGTCGAGTGGTAGTAGTAGGCCGCTCCGATGGGCTTCTTGGGCGAGCCGACCGGCGCGACCCAGTCGCCATAGCCCTCGCGTTCGTAGAGATTGCCGGGCGCGTTCGCCCGCATGTACTCGACCCATGCCCTCATGGCGTCGTAGTTCTCTTCGATGATCCGCGCGTCTCCGTACCGGAGATAGACCTCCCAGGGAACCACCAGCGCCGCGTCGCCCCAGCCGGGGGCCGCCGGACCCCACCCGAGGCACGGCGCCACATCGGTGACCCATCCCTCTTCGGACTGCGAGTCGCGGATGTCCCGCATCCACTTAGTGTAGAAGCCCGCCATGTCCATGTTCCAGCACGAGGTCGGCGCGAAGATAAGCGCGTCGCCCATCCAGCCGAGGCGCTCGTCGCGCTGCGGGCAGTCGGTCGGCACGCTGTGCATGTTGCTCCGCTGGCCCCAGACGATGTTGCGCTGGATGCTGTTCAGGAGGTCGTCGGAGCAGGCGAACGCGCCGGAGAGCGGAGCGTCCGAGTGGAGAACGCGAGCGGTGAGGTCCCCCGGATGGAGTTCGCCGGGCCAGCCGGTGACCTCCATGTAGCGGAAGCCGCGATAGGTGAAGCGGGGCTCCCACTCCTCCACGCCCTCGCCGCGAAGAACGTACGTGTCGGTCACCCGCGCCGAACGGTAGTTGTCGGTGTAGATCGTCCCGTCCGGCTTGAGCACCTCGGCGAACCGCAACCTCACCACGGTCCCCTCGGGGCCGGAGACGCG
>CAZCER010000547.1:0-3830 GCA_964497385.1 uncultured Armatimonadia bacterium
GCAGTCGCAGCATTTCGCGCAGCTTTTCCGCACCCTCGACCTTCTGGGGTTCGAGTGGGCGAACCGATGCGAGCACGTCGCCTTCGGCCAGATCCTCGGCATGTCGACGCGGAAGGGCACCTTGGTCTTCCTCGACGAGGTGCTCAACCAAGCCGCCGCGCGCGCCGCCGAGATCATCGCGGAGCGCAACCCGGACCTGGAGGACCCCGACGAGGTCGCGGAGCAGGTTGGCGTGGGGGCGATCGTGTTCGCCGACCTTTCGCGTCGCCGGATCCGCGACTACCACTTCGACTGGGACGAAATCCTCAACTTCGACGGCGAGACCGGACCGTACGCGCAGTACACGCACGCGCGTCTCTGTTCGATCCTCAGGAAGTCGGAACGCGAGGCCCCGAGCGAGTTCGACGCGAGCCTTCTCAGCACGCCCGAGGAGATCGCGTGCGTGAAGGCGATCGAGCGCTATCCCGACGTGGTCCGGCAGGCCGCCGCGGAGTGCGAACCGTACCTTGTGACCGCGTTCGCGATCGACCTCTGCACCGCCGCGAATTCCTTCTATCAGAAGCACCGCGTGAACGACGAGGCCGACCCGGAGCGGACGAACGCGCGCCTCGCCCTCGTCGACGGGCTGAGGCAAACCCTCCGCAACGCGCTTGAGATCCTCGGACTGCACCCCCTGGAGCGGATGTAGGAATGCACACGCGGCCCACCTGGGACGAGTACTTCATGACGCTCGCGGTGATCGCGTCCTCGCGCGCCACGTGCAACCGAGGGCGGATCGGCTGCGTGTTCGTCAAGGAGAACCGAGTGCTCTCCACCGGTTACAACGGCTCCCCGGCCGGCCAGCCCCACTGCACGGAGCCCGGCGTCGGCTGCCTCCAGGATGAGCGGGGAACGGGCTGCCTCCGCACGGTGCACGCGGAGCAGAACGCCATCGCCTGGGCGGCGCGGCACGGCATCCCGCTCGCGGGCTCGACGTGCTACCTCTCGTCGTACACGCCGTGCCTCGCCTGCGCGAACCTGCTGGTGCAGATCGGCTGCGTGCGCGTGGTCTACCGCACGCTCTACCGGGATGACCGCGCGCTGGGGGTGCTGCGCGCGGCGGGCATTGAACTCAGCCAGTTTGACGGCAAACTCGTGAATCCCGAGGAGGCCATCGCGTGGCATGACGAAGCGGTCGCGCAGGCCAAGGCGGAGGCCGCCGCTCGGAGCGCGAGCGAGTCTTGAGACGGGTTAGGATCGTCGTCGCCCCGGACTCCTTCAAGGGCAGCATGACCGCCCGGGAGGCGTGCGACGCGATCGTGGAGGGATTGCGCGGGGTCTGGAGCGAGGCCGAGGCGGAGATCACGGCCGCGCCGATGGCGGATGGCGGCGAGGGAACCGTCCAGGCCCTCGTGGACGCTACGGGCGGAGAGACCGTTCGCCTCACCGCCACGGGACCGCTCGGGGAGCCCGTCGAGGCCTTCTACGGCTTGCTCGGCGACGGCCGGACCGCCGCCATCGAGATGGCGGCCGCATCGGGCCTTCCGCTGGTCGCCGCCGATCGCCGCGATCCCACGGTGACGACGACTTGGGGGACGGGCGAGTTGATTCTCGCCGCCGTCCGACGGGGCGCGCGGCGGCTGATCCTCGGCATCGGCGGATCCGCCACCAACGACGGCGGCGCCGGGATGGCCCAGGCGCTCGGCTTCCGCCTCCTCGACGCGTCGGGGAAGGAGCTGCCCCCCGGGGGCGCGGCGCTCGCCGGCCTCGAGCGCATCGAGGCCCCGTCGCCTTCGCCGCTGCCCGAAGACCTCGAGACGCTCGTCGCCTGCGACGTCGACAATCCGCTCTGCGGCCCCACGGGCGCGAGCCAGGTCTACGGCCCTCAGAAGGGCGCTACGGCGGAGCAGGTCGCCATGCTCGACGCGGCGCTGGCCCGCTACGCCAACGTGCTCCGGCGCGACCTCGGGGTGAGCGTCCTGAGCCTGCCCGGCGCGGGGGCCGCGGGCGGCCTGGGCGCCGGACTCGTCGCGTTCCTGGGCGGGTCGTTGGTTCCCGGGATCGAACTGGTGATCGAAGCCGTCGGTCTGCGCGAGACCCTCGCCGGGGCCGACCTGTGCATCACCGGCGAGGGCTGTCTGGACAGCCAGACGCCGAACGGCAAGACTCCGGCAGGCGTCGCGCGCCTCGCCGCCGAACTCGGGGTCCCGGTAGTGGCGATCGGGGGCTGCGTGGAGTCGGGCGCGCGTGAGGCGCTCTCTGAGATGTTCGCGGCCGCTGTCAGCATGATCGACGGCCCGCGGCCGCTGGAGGACTTGCTTCACGACGGCCGACATGCGCTCGTGCGAACGGCCAGGGAGGTGGCTCGCCTCCTGGCTCTCGGGAGAACGGTATGCCCATAGCGAGGCGCCAGGTGGAGCGAACGACTCCGGGAATTCGGTACGTTGCCGCCTTGCTCGTGGGCGTGCTTCTGCTCTTCACGCTGGGCGGCGGCCTCATCCTGTTGTTCCAGTTGCCGGAGCCTCACGCCGCCTCGCTGCTGGTCTTCCTGGGCGGCAACGCGGCCGGCGTTGTGGCGGCTTTCCTCCTGGCCGCCGCCGAGCGCAGCCAGGCTCGCACCCTGTGGGGCATGCGCACCGTGAGCGCTTGCGCCCTCGACCTGGCGCGCGCCCGCTCGAGCGTCGAGATGGCGGAAGTCGCGGTCTCCTACATCGAACACGTCCTGCCCAAGTGGAGCGCGGTGATCTTCCGCATCGACCCGCGGCGCGAGCCCGGGCTGCTCGCTCCGCAAGATTCGCCCGACGCGATCCGCAAGCAGGCCCGCGAGCTGCTGGGGCGGCTGCAGGGTGATGCGGAGGAGCTTCGCTCCGGAGGCGTCACCCGCCTCGGACCGGCCCTCGTCATCCCGCTCCGCGACCGCCGGAACACGCGAGGCGCGGCCGTCGTGGCGCCCCGTGACGCCGACCAGACTATGGATCAGGACGACGAGGACACCGTGGCCGCGATCTGCGCCCAGCTCGCCGGGCACCTGTCCGGGGCGCTGCTCATCGAGGCCCAAGCGGACTGGCTGGACGTGGAACAGACCCTCGATGACCTTCGTGAGCGCATCTCCGGTTCGTTCGACCTCGGGCGCATCGCGTCCCGCGCGGTCTCCGGGCTCCAGCGGGCGCTCGGGGCCGACCTTGTGCACACGTGCAGCCCGTGCGGAGACGGCCGCCAGTCCTGCCTCGCCGCGGCGCCCGAGGACGCCCCGGCTCCGGAAGCGCTCGGAGACGCGCTCTGTCGCTGGATGGGCGATTGCCGCGGCGGCCGGGCGGTCGCGATCGGCGACCTGCGGTCGGATGAGCGCGCCCCATCGGACGTGAGAGAGGCCGCGGAGGCGCTGGGCCTCGGCGCGTGCTTGGGTTGCGCCCCGGACGCGCAGGAAGAGGGCCCCGCGCTCTGCGCGTGGTTCCGCGAGCCCCGCGAGTTCACGACCCGCGACACCGTCATCGCCGAGCGCGTGGCGTACGATCTGCGCGTGGCGTGGCGCCAGGCTTCGGCGTACGCGTCGGCCCGAAGGCAAGCCGAGCTGCTGGACGCGATCAAGCGAGCGACGCAGCTTCTGACCGCCACGTTCGACGTCGATCGCATCGCGCGCTCCCTGGCCGACGGGATCGCCGACACCCTGCCCGGTTCGACCGTGTCGGTGCTCATCCGAGGCGATGGCGGAGAGATGGAGCCGCGGGCCGTCGGCGGTCCGGGCGCGTCTCCGACGCCGGAGTCGGCGCTCGTCGCGCAGGCGTGCGAGGGCGGCGCGACGGTCGTATTGCCGGGGCAGGGCGAGGGCGCGCACGGCCCCTGGCTGGTCC
>CAZCER010000548.1:0-3822 GCA_964497385.1 uncultured Armatimonadia bacterium
CGCTCGAGATCCGGGCGAACGGGATAGCCGCCGGGCGGGGAGCCGGCGTCTTCCATAAGGAAGTATTGCCGCAGGGTGCCGGCGACGGGGTTGACGACGCCGGGAAACGCGACGCCGACTCCGAGCAGCGTCGAGTCCGCGATCCGGGAACTCAGCTCGGAGACCGCGGCGCCGGCCGCCTGCATGAGCGTCGCGCGGCTGAGCTGGCCCGTGAGAGGCGTGAGGCTGTGCGCGGAAGGCTGGCCGGCCATGTCCATGAGAACGCCGCGGACGTCGGTAAGGGAGACGGAGAGCCCGATCACGTAGCCGGCGGCGGCGTTCAGCCGCCAGAGTCGCGCCGGCCGGCCGACGGAGCCCGACGAGGAGACGCCGGCGTCATGGACCAAGCCGAGTTCGCCAAGCGCCGCCATGAGCCGCCCGACCGTGGAGGGGTTCACGCGGAGCGCCACGCCCAGATCCGGTGAGCTGAGGGTCGTGCCGTCGCGGAGCAGGCTAAGAGCGGCGAGCAGGTTCGCGCGGCGCACGTCGGCGCCGATGGTTCCCCGAGAACGGGCGATCACTCGCGCTCTGGTCCACTGCTTCACTAGGTGACACGTCCCTACCGACCGCCGTCCGGCGGACACTCTAGGGCAAGAGCTAGCATGGAAGCAAGGGCGTCTGCCTTCGCTCAGGCGAGGCGAGCCAGGCCTCCCGAAGCGCGGCGCTGTGCTGGGGCGCCTCGGAGGTGAGGTCAAGGCCGTCTTCGGCGGCGCGGACCATCTGCACAACGGCCCAGTCGGGATCGACCGTGTTGGGGCAGTCGGACCGGAAGTGGGTGCCCCGGCTCTCCGCGCGGGCGGCGGCGCACCGGAGATGCGCCCCCGCGACCTGAAGCGCGTCGCGCAAGTCGAGCAACTCCGCAAGCGATCCGGCGGCGGGCTCCTCGGCAAGCGCCGAGACGCGCGCCCGGGCTTCAGAGAGACCGGCGGCCTCGCGCACGACCGTGCAGGACCGCCACATCACGCGGCCCAGCTCACGCAGAAGCTCCGCGGCGTCTCGGCCCGACGCGGCCGTCCCCGGAGCGCGGATCTCGCCTGCGGGCTCGGTGAAGCCCTGCTCGGACGCCCATCGCGCCGCGGACTCACCGGCGATCGCGCCGAAAACCTGGCTATCGGCGAGGGCGTTGCCTCCGGGTCGGTCCGCGCCGTGCTGGCCGCCGGCCGCCTCCCCCGCGGCGAAGAGGCCGGGCAGGTCGGTGGCGGCGGTCTCGTCGATGAGAACGCCTCCATTGCAGTGCTGAACGGAGGGGGCGAACTCGAAGGGCGACTCGCGGATGTCGAGCCCGCGCTCGAGAAGATGCCCAAGCGGAACGGCGGCGCGTTGCTCGATCTCCGCGCGGGGGGTCGGGGTGATGTCCATGAGCACGCCGCCGTGGGGTCCGCCCCGACCGGCGACGATCTCGCGAAAGATCGCGACGTCGATGTAGACCGAGTCGTTCCGGACCGTGAAGGGAAACGAATGCCCCTTAATGTGAAGCGCGGCCTCGAGGTCGATCGCCTGCGGTGTCGCGGACGGGAGGAACTCGTCCCCCGCACCATTCGTGATGCGGCGGTTCAGGCGCCAGAAGACGCCGGAGAGCGCGAACTTGACGGGATGGCTGATGCACGGGCCGATCTGGATGAACTCCATGTTCGCGAGACGCGCGCCGGCTCGGAGGGCGGCGGCGTAGCCCGCGCCGTACATGCCCGGGGGCAAGGCGTTGAACTCAAAGAGCGCGCCGTCCCCGCCTGTGGCGAGAACGGTCGCCTTGGCGTGAACGGGCAGGAGTTGGTTGTCCGCGGAGGCGAAGAGCGCGCCGGCCACAGCTCCGTCGCTGGAGAGAAGCAGATCGACGAGTTGCAGAGCCGCGCGCGTCTCGACGCCGCGGCGGCGCGCTTCCGCAAGAAGCGCCCGGACCATCATGGGGCCCGTGTCCGCGCCTCGGCCGCACGCGCGGGCATAGGTGGCGCCGTCGGAGTGGACCTGAAGATACGTGCCGTCGGGGGCTCGGTCGAAGGCGCCGCCGTACTGCTCGATGTCCCGAAGGCGTGCGGGGGCGTCCTCCGCGATGCGCCGGGCGAGTTCGGGCCGGAGACAGAGGCCGCCCTTGAGGAGGATGTCGGTGGCGTGCTGGGCGGGGGAGTCTTCAGGGTCGCGGTGCCCAAAGGCCGCTCCGTAGGCCATCCAGTCGGAAGCGGCGGAGACGGACGCGCCGGCTTGGCCGGGCTCACCGCGGTCGACGACCAGAGCGCGCTGGCCAGCCCCGGCCGCGCCAACGGCCGCCCGAAGACCGGCGGCGCCGGCGCCAATGACGAGCACGTCGCAACGTAAGCCAGTCAAGCGCGGGCCCTCCTTAGCGGGGCGCAATCATTGGCGTACCTCCGACTCGTTCGGTTGTCGCGGGGGAACCCCTTCCGCCGCGCGCGGCCTGCTGGCTGGGAGGAGCGGGCCTGCGGGGCGAGGGGTCGCGATCTCGAAGCGGGCGGAGGAAGCAAACAAACGTTTGAATAGACAGGACGGCAGGCCGGCTAGTTGTCTGCGGCGAGGCGCTCGAGGACCTCGTCGGGGACGTCGAAGTTGGCGTGAACGCGCTGGACGTCGTCATGGTCCTCGAGTTCCTCGAGGAGGCTGAGGACGGAGGGCGCGGTCTTCTCATCGAGAGCGACGGTCGTGGTGGGAATGCGGGTCACCTCGGCGCTGGCCATGGGGATGCCGGCGGTCTCCAGGGCCGCGCGGACGTCCATGAACCGATCGGGCGAGGTGGTGACTTCAAAGAGGCCGGAGGACTCGCGGATGTCGTCGGCGCCGGCGTCCAGAGCGGTGAGCATGAGGGTCTCTTCGTCAGTGGCGTCGAGAGAGACGGTGATCAGGCCCCGAGTCTCGAACATCCAGGCGACGCAGCCGGTCTCGCCGAGGTTGCCGCCGCGCTTGCCGAGGATCGTGCGGATCTCGGGCGCCGTGCGGTTCCTGTTGTCGGTCATGATCTCAAGCAGGAGAGCGACTCCGTGGGGGCCATAGCCTTCATAAGCGAGTTCCTCAACCTGCTCGCCGTCGAGTTCACCCGTGCCCTTCTTGATGGCGCGGTCGATGTTGTCCATCGGCATGTTGACCTCGCGAGCTTTCTGGATCGCGAGGCGCAGGCGCGCGTTCATCGTAGGATCACCGCCGCCGCTGCGAGCCGCAACGATGATCTCCCGCGAGACTTTGGTGAACATCTTCCCGCGCTTGGCGTCCTGCGCGCCCTTGCGGATGCGGATGTTCGCCCACTTCGAGTGTCCTGCCATGTTGGGAAGGCGCCCCCTCGTGCCGATGCCGGTTCTGTCGCGGTGCACCCGATGAGTCGGGCCGTAGGGTCCCATGTTTGAGAGGCTCTATGATACCATGCGGGAGAAGTGCGCGAAGCGCCTTTTGCGGCGGTTTCGGTGCGTTGTGCGAGCCGTCGCGCGAGTGTTCTCCGTGTGGCGACGGGCGTCTAGATGCCGTGAGCGCCATGCGCGTCTCCGTGTGTAGGTTCGGGACTGTCAGGCTGAGTATCGCTGACAGGATCTGGAGGGCAGTGAGACGCGCGGAGGGTCGTCTTTGCGGTGTGGGAAGGTCGAGATGGTCTCGGGAGGGCGCGGGGATGAGGCCTGTGCCGGGAGCGCCAAGCCGTTCGGTAGGGGATAGGCTCGCATCCCATTACATGTATGAAAATGGACGAATTGGGGAATCGGCGGGGATAGACCGTGGGAACGCTCTGGCCGGGAGGCGCACAGGGTCGCGAACAGGGCGAACAGGAGAGGGCGTCGAGGCGGAATCCTGCGG
>CAZCER010000549.1:0-3785 GCA_964497385.1 uncultured Armatimonadia bacterium
CCTCGATGCGGTACACGCCCGGGGCGATCTCCTCCATCAGCCTGGCGGTGAGACGTCCGGTGAGGGCGCCTTGCCGGCTGCTCGCGCCCTCGCCGCGGTACGACTCGTCGTTGTTCCAGGAGAAGAAGGGCAAGAAGCTCAGAAGGCCCGTGCCGGAGGCGTTGCTCGACTCGGACTCGCGATCCGTCGTGGTGGTGGCCGTCGACGTCGCGGTGGTGACCTCCGAGACGAGCACATAGACGATGTCGCCCACGCCGGTGGCTCGTGGGTCGGAGAAGAGGCTCCGGCCGGTGCCGGAACTCCCGCCGTGGGCGCGCTGCCAAATGGAGTCGGCCTGCACCGTCGCGACCAGGGCGAGCGCGAGGAGAGCGCAGAAGGCCAGCCGAAGGCCGGAGCGCTTCATAGCGACGCACCTCCCGGGATGGTCAGAAGCACCACGCCCTCCTCCACCACGGTGGCGCTAATGGCGCGGTTGCCGCTGAGGTTCGAAACGACGCGGATGTCCTGTCCGAGGAGCCCGTCCTGGAGCGCGACGCCGGGGACGCGCAACACGACGTTCCCGCAGACGACGCGGACGGTGATCCGCTGCTGCTGGCGCACCAGAGGCGGGTCGCTCAGCATCCGCTCGCAGAGGACCTGGTCCTGGCCGATGGTGACTTTGGAGATCTTGCCGATCGCGTTCTCGGCCTTGAGCACCGCGCCCGTGGGTTGGGTCGCGAGGTCACGCTCCACGAGGCGGAAGTCGGCGGCGGAGACGGTCTCACCGCGCCCGATGCTCCGCGCGGCGACCGCCACCAGAGTGCGCACCCGCACGGTGATGTTGAGGCTCACACGGCGCACGAGTTCGCCGTCCACCGCGATGGCGAACGGAACGAACGTGAGACCGATGAAGTCCTCGTGCGCGGGCGGCTCCGGAGTGATGGTGAGCGCCCCGGAGCGGACGTGGAAGTCCGGCGGGAGGTTGTTGTGCTCGATCGCGATGCTCTCGGGAGGAAACGACAGGCGCTCATAGGCGAGTTCCCGCGCCATCTCAAGGAGCATCCGAGCGCTCACGAAATTCGAGCCCGTCGCGATCGTGAGGTCCTCCGCGTGACGGAGGCCGACGTAGTCCGGGTCATAGCCGGCGGAGCGGACGGCGATGCGGACGAGTTCGGCGTCGAGGAGCCGCTCCTGTCCGGGTGAGGGCGCCTGGGTGATGCGAAGATCCCGTAGGCGCTTCTCGGCGTCCGCGTTGTCGGAAGTGATGTAGGCGATGTCGCCCAGGGTCACGACGCCGGCGTCCACGAGCACCGGGCTCTCGGCGTGCAGTTGGATGACCGTCACCGCCCATCCGGGCGCGGCGACCGTGAGCAGCAAGGCTGCGGTGAGGGCTAGTCTGCGTGGATTCATGCTGCCCGGCCCCTCTCACTACCGCCTGACCTGGTTGGCGGTCGAGAGCATCGAGTCCGCCGTCTGGATGCCATTGGAGTTCGCCTCATAGGCGCGCTGGCCGACGATGAGGCCGACCATTTCACTGACGACCTGGACGTTGGAGTTCTCGAGGAAGCGCTGCTGAAGCCCGCCCAGACCGTCTTGGCCGGGAATGCCGGTGATGGCCTGGCCGCTGGCCTCGGTCTCCACGAAGAGGTTGCCGCCGACCGCGCGGAGACCCTCGGGGTTCACGAAGCGGGCGAGTTGGAGTTGGCCGACCTGCTGAACGGCGCCGGTCGTGTCGGTGCAGGTGACCTGACCGTCCGCGCCGATCGCGACGAGGTTCTGGTCGATGCCGGCGGGGAAGACGATCTGCGGGACGGTGAAGAGCCCGTCGCCGCTCACGAGTTCGCTGTTGGCGGTGAGGTGGAAGGAGCCGTCGCGCGTGTAGGCTTCGGTCCCGTCCGGCTGCTGGATGACGTAGAAGCCCTGTCCGAGAATGGCCACATCGAAAGGCTGTCCGGTCTCCTGAACGTTTCCGAGCGTGTAGAAGTCGCGGCTCGTGGCCATCGGCCGAACGCCGACGCCGACCTGGACGCCCGAGGGAAGCCTCTGGGTGCCGGTGACGGTCGCGCCGGGGTTGCGGCCGATCTGGTAGAAGAGGTCGGCGAAGTCGGCCCGCATGCGCCGATAGCCGTTGGTGTTCACGTTGGCGAGGTTGTTCGCCGTAACGTCGACGTGCAGTTGTTGCGCGATCATCCCCGAGGCCGAGGTGTAGAGCGCGCGCATCATGGTGACATCTCTCCCCTTTGGATGCCGGTGCGGGGGGAGGACGCCCTAGAGAACGCCGCTTCGGAAGCCGATAGGGGCTGAGGAGAGAGCGGATGGGGGAGTCCCGTCGCGCGGGGGGCGGCTCGTCACTCCGTCCACCACGCCGACGAGGCGGGGGAGCCAACGGCTCCCGCATCGCGCCGCATCTGTCATTCCGCGGCGCCTGACCTCCCGGGCGCTTCGGGCCCTGGGTCCGGCCAGCTTCTCTCCCACTGCTCCTAGCCTGCCACCTTCTGCAGCAGTTGCTCTAGGGACTGATCCTCCGCCTGCACCACCTTCTGATTCGCCTCGTAGGCACGCTGAACCTCGATCAGACCAACCATCTCGCGCACGACTTCGACCGGACTCATCTCGACCGCGCCCTGCTGAACGCGGGTCTCCGGCCCGACCGGTTGGACTCCGCCGATCGCGTCCACGAGATTGTAGCCGACCGTCTGAGCGCCTGGCAAGGTCTCGACCACCTGCAACCGGTCAACAACCTGGCCATTCGCCTCGACGGTTCCGTCCCAACCGACGCTGACTTCCTCGGTGGGCGCGCCGGCCGGCAGTTGGATCGGCCCGTTGAGCCCCAGGAGCTGGTTTCCGTCCTCATCGACCACGAAGTCGTTCAAGTCCCGCATGTACGTGCCCTCGCGCGTGTAGCGGACTCCTGTCTCCGTCTGAACGGCGAAGAAGCCGCGCCCGTTGATCGCGAGGTCGAGCGGGCGGCTCGTGGCGCTGATGGGACCTTCGGCGTCGAAGTCGGTGTGGATCTCGCTCACGTAACTGCCCGCGCCCAGATAGCCGATCTTGGGCATCGGATCGAACTCGAGATCGTCGTCGAACGGGACGCGCTCCGGATCGTAGAGACGATTCAGATACAGCGCCCGGAAGTCCGAGACGACGGCTCGGTCGGGCCGGTACCCCTGGGTCGCGGCGTTCGCGAGGTTGTTGGTGGTGACCTCGAGCCGCATCTCCTGGGTCAGCATGCCGGAGGCTGCGGTGTACAGCCCCCTAACCAATTGTGGTTTCCTCCTCTCGTCGGTAGTACAGGCACGTACCCACGCCTGTCCGTGCTTCCGGTTCCCCATCGAGGGGCCGCGGTCCTCTTGGGGGTGGAAGGAATCTTCAGGACCCCTCAGAGCGCCGCCGCCGCTCCCGCTCACCCCGAGTTCGCCGGCGTCGTCCAGTCGGCGAGTACCGAGGGACGAGCGGGAGGGGCGGTCTCTCTCACTACGGCACGGGCAATTCCGTCACATCGACTACCATCGTGCGCGCTCCTGTCGGGTTGCCGAGATGGGGTCGTGCCGTGTCGCCGGTCGGGGGCGGGAGTTCCAGGTACGCGACGTACAGCTTGCCGTCGTCGATCAACGCGTCCGGCTTGAACGCGTAGACGTCCGGCTCGCTAAGCATCACCGGCTCGCCCCACGTCTCCCCGAAGTCCGCTGATCGCGCGGCGAACACCGGCCAACCGTCTTCTCGCTCCGCGGAGTAGACAAGCACGAGACCCAGGTCCTCATCCACTGCCAGTGCGGACGAGTGCGCGCTCTCCTCGTCGACCGTCG
>CAZCER010000550.1:0-3777 GCA_964497385.1 uncultured Armatimonadia bacterium
CATACGTCTGCTTGGCACATCACTTGCGCTCTTTGTCGCCGTACTGCTCGTGGGATGCGCGGAGGTTTCCCCGGATCTCGCGCCGGCGGATGGGGTCTCACAGCAGGGGATCGAACTCGGCCAGTTGACGGTGGAGTTCGACGTGGCCTCCGGTGAGGTGACCGGTTCCTTCACCCCGACGCCCGAAGCGGCCGCCCGCTACAACGCGTCGTCGCTTCTGAGCGGCGTGTTCGGGAAGTCGGTCTACGACAATCGGAACGACATCCGCGAACTGCGGCCGGCGGGTTCGACGACGCCCGTCGGACGCGGCGCGATCCTCGGCGTTTCGCTGAAGAACGCCTCGGCGTACCACTTCCTGGGGCTCCGTTGGCAGATGTCCTGGGCGTCGAACACCAACCAGATCTACGCGGTGGACGCCTCGGGCAATCGGATCGCGACCGAAGTCGCTCCGTACGATCCGGAGCCGGAGACCGGCTCGGGCCCAGGGCGCAATTTCCTGGTTGCGAACGACTCCTCCCAGATTGTCCCGGCGGACTACGCTTACGTGCAGTCGACGGAGTTCGCGGCGGTCGGGTACAAGAAGTTCACCGAACTCGACGCGACGAACAAGGTCGGCGTGTGGCGCTTCCCCGAGGTCGATGAGGGCGCGTCGAACCTGATCGCCGACTGCTATGGCCCGCCCTGGCTGGACGCCGGCGGCATCCGCCAGGAGCCTACGGACGACAGCGTCGTCGGCGTGGCGCTCATCTTCTCGCTCCCAGCCGGCGCCAAGAAGCTCGTGACCTCGGGTACGCTCTACGCGGACTGCGCGGTCGTCACGAACGCGGCCGGCGGCGACACGACGACGATCACGAGCGCTCTGACCGGTCAGATCGGCGGCATGGACCGCGACGCCTCGGGCCGCCTCTACGTCACGAGCGGCACGCAGGTGCAGCGTCTGAACGCGGACGGTTCGATCCAACAGGCCGATCTGCTGCAGACGGGCATCGCGCGTTCGCGGCTGGGCCACATCGCCGTGGTCGGCGCTCCGTACAACAAGATCTACGTGGTGGACACGAACGGCATCATCCGGATCTATGACAACACGGCCGTCCCCTCGACCGAGATCACGACCTTCACGGTCCCCAACGCTTTCGGCATCGCGGTCGATCCCGCGAACTCCCGCCTCTTCGTCAGCCAGAACGTCCTCGGGACCAACGGTGAGGGCAAGGTGAACGTGTACCCGCTCACAAGCGGCGGCGTTCCCTCCTCCACCACGGCGACGGCCACCGTGAACGTCGACCTGGGCACGGACGCCGCGGATCGGCCCGAGGCCGCCGGCGGCATGCTGGACGTCGACTCGAGCGGCAGTGTCTACGTGGCCGCTCAGGCCGGGGGCATCCTCCGGTACGCGGGAGACCTCAGCGCCCAGCAACTGATCTATCAGACGACCGGCAAGGTCGGCTGGGGCGCGACCCCCGGGCACTATGTGCAGTTCGCGGTGCTGAGTGACGACACGCTGGTCGCGTACGACCGCGCGGGCGTCATCCCGGACGCGCTCTTCACGGGTGACTCGACCACCAACATCATCGGCGATAATGGGCCGCTGATGTTTGCGCGGAAGTCCTCGGATCAGACCGTTGCGGGTCGCTCGGGCCTTGTGCGCTTTGCGAACGACGGTTCGGTGATCGCGGCGAGCCGCCTGTGGACCTATTACGGCGCGACGCAGAATCAGTTCATTCCGTGGGCGGCGGCCGGGACGTCGCCGATCGCGATCGTGCCCGAGGGCGCGGGGGCGGGCGGAAGCTGCGCGCGCGCGGTCCTGCTCTACGATCCGGCGCTCGCGGCTCCGGGCTCCGGCCAGATCTTCCGGTTCGATATGTAGTCGGCGTTCAGCCCGCGTCATGGGCGCGCTCGGGCGAGGTCTCCGCTCCCTTCACGGAGCGAGACGCTCGCCCGAGGCCGGCCGTCTGTGAACGCGGAGGGCGGACCCGGCCGCGCGTGTGCGCCGGGGATGCTAACTGAGTCGCCGTTTCGCGCCAGGCGGTCTCCCGATGCGGGGGAGGCCGGGCGCGGAGGCTGTCAGAGGGAGCTGAAACAAGCATGCGGAAGGCCAAGCGACATCTCCTGTGCATCCTGATGTTGGCTCTGGTGGCGGGTCTGGTCGGGGCGCTGATCCCCGCTGTCGCGCAGGAAGCGGCGGGCCGCGATGGGCCGGCTGTCGAGGATCTCTTCTCGGGAGCGGACGGCCTGGTCGGCGATGTGAAGCAGCCGGGCTCGGGTCTCCTCCCCAGATTCGGTGCGGATGAAGCAGGCTCAGGCTTCCTCGGCAAAGACGTCATCGGCCCGATAACCGATGAGACGTCGATCGAGCGTCTCATCGCCGGGACGGGCTTCCGTGCGAAGAGCACCGTGCAGGACGGCCGCCTCGCGATCGCCGCTGGTGACGGCATTGATGAGCGCCACCCGCGCGGCTTCGGCGGGGGCGTTCCGGAGATTGGCGCAGGCGCTGGGTCAGGCGTTATCGTGTCCTCGAATCGGAACACGGTAACTGGAACCGGCGGAGTCAAGGGTGAGTATGACCTCTGGGCTTTCCCGATGCCCACTCAGGACCCGATCACGGGCGCCTGGAGCCCGAGCGACCTCGCGCAAGGGTCCCGCCTCACCGCGACCCCGGGCAGGAACGAGCGTCACCCGGCGATCGACGAGGCAGCGGGCCTCATTGCTTACGTGGCCGAGAACTCCGCCGCGAACGCTCCGCAGCCGCCGAGCGCCGATGTCGCTGAGGATCGCGTCTATGTCCAGAACCTGAACACGGGCGCCGTGACGGACATCACGCCGAACTTCGTGCGCGGGACCGCCGCAGGCCAGGACGCGGACGGTTGGGAGATCCACTCTCTCACGTTCGACAACGCGAACAACGTCGTTTTCGCTTCGGACTACGGGCGCGGCCTCGAGCAGTTCAAGCTGTGGCGCGCTCCGATCGCGGGGGGCGGTGCGATCCTACTGCCGCTCCTGGGCATGGACACCGATGAGTGGGTCAACGACAATCCGGACTACAATGACGCCGGGGACCTGCTCTTTGACTCGAACAGGCCGTACGGAGGCAACAGCCGCCGGGCGTACTCTGTTGTGGGCGGGGCCCTGAAGCAGGTCACGAGCGGCTCGAAGCAGATCGCCCAACTTGGGCCGTCGGCGCTGCGGGACACGCGTCCCCAGTGGGGTGCTCCGCCGCAAAACCCCGGGGACCCAGTGCCAATCACCTTCGAGTCGAATCGCACCACGGGTTGCGCGGACACGACGCCGGACCAGAATGTCTGGTACCTCAGCGACTCGGCCGATGCGACCGGAGGAGCCAACGCGGCGGCGGAGGACCATGTGTTCGACACCGCGGCCCCGTGGAATGATGTGTTCTACATCGGCGCTGTGGATGAGATGTCGACGTCGCAGGATGCCCCTGCGCACTGGGATGCGTTCCTTGACCCAACCCTAGGGGCGCCGTTCGTCGCGCAGCAGATCGACGCGAGCATTGAGGACGGAGACGTCTACATCCTGGCGTACTGGACTGGTTTTGTGGGCGCCATCCCGGCCGGGGTCACGGATCAGCCGATCGTGAACGGCGGCAACAAGGATCTGACCTCGGGTCAGGACCTCGTTGTCGAGGCTGACGTGCGCGGCTTCGCGATTCCGGGCACCGCGTTCGGGGTCCAGGACGCCGAAGTCACGGCAGTTCGCGTGTTCATGTGGGCGCCGGAACGCAACGTCAACGAGGTGGTCGCCACCTTCGGTGGAGATCGG
>CAZCER010000551.1:0-3776 GCA_964497385.1 uncultured Armatimonadia bacterium
GGTGGACCTCGACGAGCAGGAAGTCGTCCCCATCGAGGAGGTCGCTCAGAAGCCGTCGGCTCGTGCGCCCCAGCGGTATGACGGACGGCTCGCCGGGCGCGCGCTCGAGCACGAGCCTCAGGGCGTCGGCGACGGTGTTTCCGGTCACGAACACGCTCTCGGACCGAACGCCCTCCGAGAGGAGCGCCGCTTTCGCGCGCGGCGTGGGCGCGAAATGAAGGTCCGTGACGAGCGCGGCGGCCCGGCGGTTCATCTCCTCAGGGAACGGCTGCCGCATGTCGCCGGTGCGGAGGCCAGCCTCGACGTGGCCGACCGGGACGCCCCGGTAGAACGCGGCGAGCGCGGCGGCGAAGACAGTCGTGGTGTCGCCCTGGACCAGGATCAGGTCCGGCTGCTCATCCTCGAGGAGGCCGTCGAGACTGTGCAGGGCCTTGGCGGTGAGGTCCGCGAGGCTCTGGGCGTGGGTCATGATCTCGAGGTCCCGGTGAGGCTCAATGTCGAACAGGTCGAGCACCGGCCCGACGAGATGGGCGTGCTGGCCCGACAGGATCACGCGCGTGACGAGCGCGTCGGCGTGTTCCGCGAGGTCTAGCACGACCGGCGCGAGCTTGATGGCCTCCGGTCGCGTACCGATGATGACCGCGATCCGCTTCCTGTTTCTCATCGATCTCCCCAAATCCGTGATGGAGCGCGTTCGCTCCGGCCCATACTACAGCACACGCAAGCCGTTCGGCCTCCTCGCTCAGTAGCGCCAGGGCGGGCGCGGCGTGCGTGAGAGCATTCGCCGGGCGGTCTCATCGCCCACGACGGTCCTCGCCGTCGGGTCCCATCGCACGCGCCGACCCGTGCGGATCGCGATGTCGCTCAGGAGGCTGATCAGGTCGCTGCGCACCGCGGACTCGAGGTCGCTGACCGGCGGCACACGCGTCCGAATCCCTGTCACGAAGTCGCGCGCGTGGTGGGCGCTCTCCTTGAGTCGCGTCTCGCCGGGCTGGATCGCCGACGTCAGCAGGCCGGCGGGTTCGGCGCTCAACCCGCCGCGGCTGATGGTGAGCACGCCCTCCGATCCGTAGAACCGCGTGAGGTCGGTGTCGCCGCTCCGGAACGAGAGCCGCAGCCCGTCCGCGTAACGACACTCGACATCCCAGGTGGTCACCGCGTCGTAGAGCCCGTTGATGGGGATGTGGCCGGCCCCGACGAACTCAACGGGAGTCCGGTCTTGGCCGCCGAACGCCCAATCGAGGATGTCGAGCGGATGCGCGCCCCACCCGCCGAGGAACCCGATCGAGTTATTGTACACGAAGAACGATCCGCGGTTGACGCATCGGTCGGCCGTATAGGGGCTCCAGGGCGTCGGGCCGAGCCACAGGTCGTAGTCGAGGTCGTCGGGTATGGGAATGGGCTCGGTCGACCCGCCGCCCCATCCCTGAGGCGCCAGGACCTCGATCTCCCGGATCTCCCCAAGCCTGCCGTTCCGAACCAACTCGCATCCGAATCGGCAGTGCGCCAAGGAGCGCTGCTGCGTGCCGTACTGGAAGATCGCGCCGTGGAGCTTGGCGGCGTCCAAGAGCAGCAGGTCCTGCTCGACGCTGACGCCCAGAGGCTTTTCGACATACACGTCAACGCCCGCGCGGATCGCGGCCAGCGCCGCCGGCACGTGCCAGCCGTCGTGCGTGGCGATGACCACCCCATCGAGATCCTCCCGGTCGAGCATCTCGCGGAAGTCCCGGTACGGCGTGCATCCGTGGTAGGTTCCCACGCCGTCTCGCTCCGCGTAGCGCTGGTTCACAGTCGCGGCCCACTGCTCGCGGCGCGAACGGAACGGATCGCTCACCGCGACAACCTGCACCTCGGGCAGAGGAAGGAAGTCCCAGTCGAGGAGCTGCCGCCCCCCGCGGTCCCCGACGCCGATCCACCCGAGCGTCACCCGCTCGCTCGGAGGAGGCGCCGCGCGAGCCCGCAAGCCCTGCATCGCGAGCAACCCACCGGCCTGCGCCAGAAAGGCTCGTCTCGAGCGCCGCGTCGGTCTCACGAAGCCCCACCCTCCTTCGTCTCGCCGTTCGCCGCCGCGTGGAACAACTCGAGTTCGCGAACCGCGGGGCTCTGCCCGTAGTAGCCCGTGATGACCAACTCGACCGTGGTGCAACGCGCCGCCGAAAACGTGGCCGCGAACTGGTTCTGGTCGTACCAAGCGCCTCGCACCGATAGGACGACCGCGCCATCGCACAGCACCTCGAAGTCGCGCGGAGCGTAGTTCTGGTGTTGCCACCCCGTGATGCGCAGGGCCCCGACCTCGCGCGGCTCGCTAAGAGTGACGCGGAGGCGGTAGAGGGGCTGCCCGTCGGCTTCATCCCAGTAGGTCTCGGCGTCGCCGTCGACGGCCGCCGCGTCGCCTCCCGCCTCGCCGTCCTTCTCGATGCCGTCCGGGCTCGAGGCGATCGCGCCAAGGGCCAGGTTGGGGCCTGGATCGGTCAGGGCGGCGCTGTGAGTCACGGTGCTCTCGTCCCCGATGCTCGCAAGATGCTCCCAGGCGGCCTGCCTTGCCCCGGCGTCGCCAGAAGTCCGCCACACCTCGCGAAGCATGGGGACCGCATCGGAGTCTCCCGCGTCCGCGAGGATGGCGAGGACCCGAACGCGCTCCATGGCAGGCAGCGCATCCACGTCCTGCGCGACCGCCGCGCGCTCACGGCGATCCAGCAATGCGACGCTCTCAGCGCCGACGGCGACCTCACGCGGATCCACCGACCGCAGGCAGGCGCGAACAAGGTCCAGCCGCTCGCCCGGAGTCGTCCGGATCCGCCCCGCGAGCGCCGCGCAGCGCGAGCCGGAGGGCGCCGTGCGGGCCTGACCGCGCAGGACGGCGCCGTAGAGGCCGCTCGCGTCGGAAACGCGGCCAAGGCGCTCCTGCTCTGCCGCACACTGAAGGAGCGCTTCCTCGGCAAGCGCGGCGCGGAGGGGGTGACCCAGGAGGGGACGCAGCCCCTCCGCGGCCTGCATGGTCCCGATTCGGCCAAGGGCGTGGATGGCGGCGTCCGCCGAAGGGTCGTCATCCCCGCGCGCGATCGGAGCCAGCAGGGCTGCGTCGCCGGCGTCCCCGAGCGCTCCAAGCGCCTCGATCACGCCGGCGCGCAGAGCGCCCTCTGACGCGGGAAGCGCCTCGCGGAGCGCGGCCGCGGCGGCGGGCCCCCGGATCCTGCGAAGGCTCTCCAGAGCCCGGTGCCCCACCACGTCGTTACCGAGGCGCGCCGCGATCGCCGGCACGTCCGCGGGTCCGCCGATGAGCCCGAGCTGCTCGATGAGGAAGGCCTCGGCGTCCGGGGTCTGCACGCGCCCGAGCGCGGCAGCCAATCGGGCCGCCAGAGCCTGCCGTGCGGAGGCGTTGGCGCTTGCGGACTGCACGAGTTGCTCGACGGCGCGGAACCGCGTGCGGTCGGCGGCCCGCGTGTAGCCGAGGACCGCCTGAAGCGCCTCGTCGGGGTCCACAGGAGCCGGGGCCGCCACATCGCCCGTCGCGGCCCACTCGGCGCCGTTCCGGAGGAGCGTCCGCCAGCCGGTCGAGGACATCGCGGCGGTGTCATGCCCCAAAACGAGCGTGAAGCAGCGGCCCTTGCCGCGAGTCAGGGCAAGGGCCACCGGCTCGGCGCGACCGGAGCCCCCCGTCTCGGGCGCGGAGTACGCTCGAGCGATGACCTGCGCGTGAGGGCTCAGGTCAATGCGATGCCAAAGTTCGTCCGTGATCCGAAAGCCGCCGAGGTTCCGCGCGAGCCGCACCCGGC
>CAZCER010000552.1:0-3767 GCA_964497385.1 uncultured Armatimonadia bacterium
ACGATCTCTGTTACGACTCGTGGCTTCCGAACGGCGACTGGTACGCCGGCAACGCCGCCTGGCCGCCTGTCTACAAGGATCTCCTGGATCCGATCCGCCACAACGCCATGTGCAACTACGGCCTGATGGACGGGCACGCCAAAGCCATGCGGTTCGAGACGACCGCCAAGGCCGAGGACGACAACATGCACGACCTCCATTAGGCCCTGAGAGCGTCCACCCACAACCGGCCGATCCAATGTGAGAGCGGGGAGTCAGCGGCCGGTTCGGGCCCGGGCGGCGTGCGTGTGAGAGCGGGACGCCGCCCGGGCCCACCTTGCCGTGGAGGGGCCGCGTCGCCTCGGATCGGATCGGAACCATGCTCGTTCGATGTAACGCGACCCGCGCGGGAGAGGCACACGGAACGCGAGATGAAAGGGCGACACCAGCCGAACCGGAGAGCCGACCGTGTGACGGCCCCTGCCGCGCGTGCGGCGCTGGCCGTCCTGTGGCTTTGCCTGGTTGTCGCTCACCCCTGGTCTCACGCCCTCGCGTCATGTCGCTCCGACCACACTCGCGAGGAGCGAGTGCATGCGTCGCGCTCCGGCTCGTCGCATGGCCCATTCGACTGCCCTCTCTGCGCCATCCAGAAGAACGGCGGCGTCACGGCGCCGTCCCCGGTGTCGCTGGCCGCCGACAGGACCGTCGAGACGGCGCCGCCCCCGGAGTGCGCCGGCCCTCTGGTCGAGCGGCTCGTCCGGACCCACCCGCGCGCGCCCCCCGCTTCGCTCATGCAACCCCGCTAGAGACCCTCCACTCGACCCCCACACGCGTCGCCTGGCTCGCGGACGCGCCTTCGCGCGTCCCGGCCCAACGATGCCGAGAGGAACACCCATGCACGTGCATGCACGCAGAGCTCTGAGCCTCGCCGCCCTCTGCCTTGTCGCGATCTGCGGTTGCGGCCGCGACGCGGCGGACGGACCGGTCACTCCCAAAGGCGCCAAAGCCCACGCGAGCGAGGACGGCGCGTTCTCCCTCATTGTGTCCCCCGGTGAGATCTGCGTCACCACTCCCGGGGGCATGGACAGCTACGAGTGCGCCAACACCGACGCGCCCGTCACGCTCGACGCGGCCAAGGGAGTGACCCTCGCTCCGGACGGAAACGGGTTCACCTACCAGGCGCCGGCCTTCGGCGCGGTACGCCTGTCACCGCAGTCCGAGGCCAAGCACGGACACTAACGACCGGCGCTCCGCGCCGCGACGATGCAAGGAGAAACACCATGCTTACCCAGACGCGCAAGCGCGCGTTCACACTGATCGAGCTGCTCGTGGTGATCGCGATCATCGCGATCCTCGCCGCGATCCTCTTCCCCGTCTTCGCGAAGGCCCGCGAGAAGGCGCGCCAGACCTCGTGCCTCTCGAACCTGCGCCAGATCGGCACCGCGACCATGATGTACTGCGATGACTACGACGAGACGTTCGTACGCTTCTACTACTACTACCCGGGGGCATCCGGCTACGTGTACCACTACTGGTACGGGAAGCGCGAGGCCGGCGTTCTGACGGCGGCGGGCGGGCTTCTGCAGCCCTACATGAAGAACGACCAGATCCTCGACTGCCCGAGCGCAAAGGACATCCCGACCTTCGCCGGAGGGTGGTTTCCGGCCTACGGAGTGAATGAGCGCATCATCCTGTCGTCCGGGGCCTCGCCAGCGATGGCCCAGCTCGACGCCCCCGCCGAGACGGTGCTCATGGGTGACGCGGGGCTCGCGGTTGCGGGGCCCTCGGTCCGCCGGATCACCGCCCTGCGCTACCCGAGCTACCGCTGGCCGACGTTCCACGCCCGGCACAACGGCCACGGAAACGTCGCGTGGTGCGACGGGCACGCGAAGGCGATGAAGCCCGCGTTCAACCCGAACTGCAACGGAGCGAACAACACGCTCGCCAACCTGCGGAAGCTCCAGATCGGCGACATCGTCAAAGACGGCAGCTTCACGGATGACTACTACTTCGCGCTCGAGAAGCCGTAGACCCGACGTGAGGGGCCGCGGGGCGGCCCCGCACGTCTCTATAGGAGAGGGACACACCGCATGCAACACCGACACACGCGCTCGGCGCTCCGGGCCGCCCTCATACTCCTCACATGCCCGCTTCTGGCCGCCGCCGATCCACTCGTCGTCGCCCCGTCACTCGAAGGTGGGCGCGGCATCGCGGTCATCGTGGACCTGGGCTCCTTCGAGGCTCTCCAGCCCGAACTCGAACGCTACCGCGCCGACCTCGCCGATGCCGGCTACTCGGCCTGGCTCGTCGTCGATGACTGGGCCCGGCCCGAGGCGGTGCGCGCGGAGATCGAGGCCCTCTACCGGAAGCCGGAAGCGCGCCTCGAGGGCCTCTTCCTGGTCGGAGACATCCCCGTCGCCATGCTCCGCGACGCCCAGTTCCTGACCTCCGCGTTCAAGATGGACCAGGACCGCTACCCGCCCATCGACAGCTCGGTGCCCTCGGACCGCTACTACGACGACTTCGACCTCCGCTTCGCCTACATCGAGCGCGACGCGAGCGATCCGCTCCTCCACTACCTGCGCTATCAGCCGGGCTCGGCCGTCCGGATCGACCGCGAACTCTATTCCGGCAGGCTCACCCCGCGCGGCGGGACTCCCGCGGAGCGGCACGAGGCGCTCCGCCGGTACTTCCGCAAACTGGCGGCGGCGAAAGCGGCGCCCGAGACGCTCGATCGCGTGCTCATGGCCATGGGCCACGGGTACGTGATGGAGTCGCTCTCGGCGTACCAGTCCGACACCGAGACGGTCCGCGAGATGCTCGGCCACGGGGCCGAAGCGACGTTCCGCCTCGACGCCATCGCGCAGCTCTACGAAGACGAGGTCAAGCCGCGGCTTCTCAAGCACTGGACCGAGCCGTCCCTCGACTTCGCCCTGGTGCGTTGCCACGGTTCGTACGACGCGGCCCACATCGACCCTCCGAAGCCGAGTGAGGAAGACCAAGCGGAGGATGGCGACGCCGACGCCGAGGAGGAACCCGCGGAGGAGCCCTGGGACCTGAAGTCCGCCGAGATGGCCGTGCTTCCGTGCGGGGCCGAGATGCTCATGTTCGACGCGTGCTTCACGGGATCGTTCGCGCACGAGGGCTACCTCGCGTCCATGCCCCTCTTCGGAAACGCCGACACGGTCGTCACCATCGCGAACTCCCGGAACGTCCGTCAGGACATCTGGACCACCGAGGAACTCGGCCTCCTGCGCTCGGGATGCAACGTCGGTCAGATGCACCAGCGCATCCGCTTCCTCGAGTCCCACCTCTTCGGTGACCCGACCTACACCTTCGTTCCGGCGGCCAGGTCCTCGGAACTCCCCCGCGCGCTCGAGACCGGCTCGACGGAGACGCTGGTCCATCTCCTCGACGGCGCGGCCGACCCGGTCGCTCGCATGGTCGCCGCCGAGCGCCTCGCATCCTCGAGCGGCGCGGCCGCGCTCCCCGAACTCCGGCGCGCCGCCGCGTCCGACGCCTCCGCGTGCGTCCGCCTGCGGGCTCTCGAGCAGCTCGCGCGCCTGCGCCCGGCCGGCCTCACGGAGGATCTGATCGCTCGTCTCGACGACCCCGACCCTCTCGTCCGTCGTTTCGCAGCGATCCTCGTCTCGGACATCGGAGATCCGGCATGCGGCCCCAGCCTCGCGCGGCTGAGCGTCAACGACCCTTGCCGCCGCTGCCGCTGGATCGCGGCCAGGGCTCTCGAGACGCTCGGCGGCGAATGGGAACTCGCCGCCCTTCAGGCC
>CAZCER010000553.1:0-1871 GCA_964497385.1 uncultured Armatimonadia bacterium
ACGTAGACCATGTTGTTGGGGACGTAGAAGGTGCGGAAGAAGTCGTAGGCGTCCTCGCGGGTGAGGCGGGCGATCTCGTGCATGTGCCCGATGATCTCCCACTGGTACGAGGACTCGGGGAAGGTGATCTCGTCGAAGAGTTCACGGTAGGGGCCGTCCGGTGCGTCTTCGACCGTCTCACGGCGCTCCTGCATGATGACGTCGCGCTCAGAGTAGAACTCGCGGAACACGGGCGCGCGCATGCGATCGGAGTCGATCCACATCTGGAGTTCGAGCTTGTTTGCGGGAACGACCACCGTGTACATGGTGTAGTCGAGCCACGTGCCCGCGTTGAAGCCGGTGGCGCCCGCTCCGGTGTAGAGCTGGTCCACGTGCGAGGGGATCGTGTACTCCCGCTGGCGCTCCTCGAGGGCGAGGATCTCGGCCTTCCAGCCGGCGATGCGCTCCGCGTCGGCTTTCGGCCCCAGCTTCTCCTCTTCGCGGATCTTCGCGGCGAGCGCGTCCTGCTCGTCCATGAGGGCCTTCTCGGCGGCGTAGTCGGTTGTGCCGAGCGTCTCGGTTCCTTTGAAGAGCAGGTGTTCGTGGAAGTGCGCGAGGCCGGTCTTCCCGAGCCGCTCGTCGGCGGAGCCGACGCGCACCCAGATCTGGGTGGAGATCAGCGGGACCTGGTGGCGCTCGACCACCAGCATGAGCATCCCGTTTGAGAGCGTGCGCTCCTGGACCCCAAGATCGAGCGCGCACGCCTGGCCGGCCAGGAGCAGGGCCAGTAGGATCAGGAACGCCCCAAGGCGCGTTCTGTGCATGCGGATACCTCCGGTGATGTTCGGTGTGTCGTCATCCGAGCAGGCGACCCGCCGGTCGCGCCCTACAGGATCATGGTTCGGCCCTCGGCGGCTTCCGCGATCTCCTCGCGAAGCTGGTCGTCTTTCTCACCTTTGCGGCCCATGAGGGCGTGGGCGGCCTTCTTGCTTGCCTCGACGCCGGGCTGGTCGAAGGCGTTGACCCTAAGAAGCTCGCCGGCAAGCGCGGTCTGCATCATGAAGAACATGAGGAGTTCGCCGACGGTGCGCTCGGAGACGGCGGGCATGGTGATCGTGATGTTCGGGCGCTGCGCCTTGGTGAGCGCGAAGGCGGTGGCGCGCATCTCGGCGTCGAGGAGTTCCCCGAGGTCTCGGTTGCCGAGATGGGCGATGGCCTCGATCGGAACCTCGGGCACGGGACAGGCGACGGCCTTGTCCTGGACGCCGACGAAGACCACGACCTTGTCATGCGGACCCTCTTGGTAGAGCTGGAGCTGGCTGTGCTGATCGGTGGCGCCGAGGGCCTTGACCGGTGTGATGCCGGAGACCGTGCGCGAACCGTCGAGGGCGCGGTTCTTGCCGAGGCTCTCGGCCCAGAGCTGCGCGAACCAGTCGGCGACGAGGCGCAGTCGGTACGCGTAGGGCATCAGGACGAGGATGTTGCGGCGGCGCTCGGCGGGGCGCGAGAAGTAGGCGCTCATGACGGCGGCGGCGAGGAACGCGGGGTTCTCCCACGAGTCGACGCTGCGGCAGCGGTCGGCCATCGCGCGGGCGCCGTCGAGCAAGGCGTCGACGGCGAGGCCCATCGCGAGGGCCGGGAGGAGACCCACCGCGGTGAAGACCGAGAAGCGCCCGCCCACGCTCGGGGGCATGCCGACGCATGCGAGGCCGTTGTCCTTGGCGAATGTCCAGAGGGCCGACGTCTTCTGGCCGGTGGGGAAGTCGGTGCAGACGACGGTCTGCCGCTTCCAGTCGGCGCCAGCGGCGTCCATCCACGTGCAGACACGGCCGTAGCCGCACTGCGTCTCAGCGGTCGTGCCGCTCTTGGAGACCACGTAGACGCCGGTCGTC
>CAZCER010000553.1:1881-3758 GCA_964497385.1 uncultured Armatimonadia bacterium
GCTGCCAGGGATCGGCGTTGTCAACGACATGGACGCGAACCGGCGGCGCCTGCGGGTGGCCTGTCGGAAGGAGCTGCCAGTACGGGTGAGTGAGGGCGGCCTGGAGCGTCAGCGTGCCGAGAGCCGAGCCGCCGATTCCCAGCACGAGGAGGTCGGTCATGCCCTTCGGCATCGCGGCGTGGAAGGCATCCCATGTCGAGCGGATCTCGTCGAGCTTGATGACGCCGGGGTCGAGGGCCATGAGGAAGCCGGGGAGCCCCTCCTCGGCGGTTTTGGCGGTGAGCGCCCTGGGCATGCCGCCGCGGAGGGTCATCACGTTGAGTTCGTCCTCCGTGATGCCGCTGCGCTGTCCCACGGTGAACGCCATGGTGTTAGTGAAGTCAAAGCGGATCTGTGACTCGGACACGGCCACGTTCCCTCCTGTGAATGCCGCGCCTCGGCGTCCGGTGAAACGGCGTGGAGAGGCCGGCGTCAGGTATCACTAGGCAGTGGGCCAACGCGCTCAGCGTGCTCCGAACGGGAGGCAACACGGTGCAGTGGTCGACCTCACGCACGAGCGTAGTATACGCGACGGTTCTCTTGGTCGCCTCTCTCGTGAGGGCTGCGCCGACCTTTGCTGAGACGGTCGTGAGCGACCCCGAGTTCGCGACTCTCGGCGAGGAGGGGTCTCCTTGGACGGTGGGGGAGGGCGCGCGCGCGGTGTGCCAGGAAGACCGGCTTGTGCTCGGTCGCGACTCGGGCTACGCGATGGTCTGGCAGGACCTTCCAGCGGAGGCGCTCGAGCCGGGCGTGTTGCTGACGGCGAGCGTGAGATGCCGACTCAGGGACCTCGATGGCGGGCGCGGGGCGTGGCTCTCGCTCCACTTCTACGATCTCGCAGGGAAGCGCGTCGCGGACGCCCCTAGCGCCACACTGGCTTGGACGGGCGAGGAGGCGGCGCTCCGCGCTCGGACGCATGCGCCTCCCGGCGTTCGCCGAGCCGCCTTCGTGCTCGTGGTCGAGGGGCGCTGTGAGGCGGAGTTCTCGGCGCCGGCGCTCGAGTGGGCCGCGCCCGCACCGCCGGTCGAGGGCGCCTATGCCTCCTGCAAGCTGCGAGGGGGCTTCGCGGCGGAGCGGTGGCTCGGCGTCGGGGTGGACGCGGGCCTCGCCGACCCTCCCCCGTGGGCGTCGGACGAGGGTTTTCGTCCCGCGGCGCTCCGACTCACCGTGCCGTGGTCGGACATGGGCGAGTTCGGCGTCGGGCCGGGCGCCCGGACGCTGGGTCGAATCGGCGCATGGCTCGCGGCGACTAGGCGATCGGGCTGTCCGGTCGAACTGGCTCTGACCGGAGGCGCGAGCCACCACTTCCGCGACCCCGAGCGCTGCGCGCTGTGGGTAGCCGGACTCCTGGAGGCCGGTCGTGCGCTGCCAGGAGGTGAGCGAATCCGGTGGGTCTGTCCGGAGGCGCGGCCCGGCCGGACGGCCGCGGTGGACGGCGCTCTTTACGCCGAGTGCCTGCAAACTCTGGCGGCGCTGAGTCTCCCCGAGTGCCTGGCGTCCGGCCCGGCCGACCTGGAGGAGGCTCTCTGGGCGCGACGAATGGCGCCGGTCCTCAAAGAGAGCGGCGGGGCGCTCACCGCGGACCTGGCCCTTCCGGCGAGGGACCTGGGCCTGGCGGAGGCCGCCCTCGCCGAGCGAGTTGGCGCCGGGGCGCGGATCGGACTCGTCACCGCGGGCGGCGGGGGGGCTCTGGAGCACATGGCTCTGGTGGCGCAGGCGGCCAACGCCGGCTATGAGTTGCCGTTCGCGCCGCTTGGCGCGTTCTCGCGCGAGGGTTGGACGCAGGCGCTAGCGGCCCAGACGCCAGGGCCCCGCGGGGGGCGAATCCGGCGTCTCGG
>CAZCER010000554.1:0-3749 GCA_964497385.1 uncultured Armatimonadia bacterium
GTTACCGTTGATCTCGAGGGGCGTGAAGGGCGGGATGACCTCATCGTCGAGCCCGAGGTCGGAGTTCAGCCACTTCAGGCGCGACATCCGCCAGGCGTCATCGACCCCGGCATCGGGCAGCGGCTCGCCGCCAACGTTCAGGCCCAGGGCGATCCGCTTCTCCGGCAGTCCCGCCGGCCGGACGGTGACTGCACCCTCGTAGAGGCCGGATGCATCGAGGGGGACCTGCACGCCGATCCAGAGCGCTCGGACCAAGCCCTCGCCGACCGTGAACTCGGGTGCGATCGGGCGTCCGAGCCAGTCGCGTCCTTGTGTGTTGAAGCACGTCAGCGCCTCCGCCGGGATCTCGCGACCCCCCGGCCCCTGCAGAGAGCCGAGTTCGACGTCGAGGTCGGCCATCGGCTCCCGCGCGGCCCAGACGCCGATCTGGAACGGGTAGTACTCGCCCGGCCGGGCCGCCCCTTCGAGCATGTCCCGCGGGCCGTCGGCGACCCACTTGCGCGGCAGGTCCTCGAACATGCGGATGGGGTTGCGGCGGTCCTCCGGAAAGAGGAGATAGGGCTCGCCGGGGTGGGCGGCGAGAAGGGCGGCCGTCTCGTCGGCGGTCGCGATGACCTCCATGGGGTCCATCCGATGGAACTCGCCGCGCGCCTCGATGCGCAGGACCTCGGCTTGCGGCAAGTCTCGCCATCCACCCGCCGTGAGGCCCTCGGCGTCGAGCCCGTTGGCGGCCACCCAGGCCGGGTTTGCGGTGTCCTCCGGCGGGAAGTAGGTCCCGGGGTCGTCGAAGTTCGCGACACCAGGGCTGTAGGGCAGGTAGTAGACGTACACGTCGCCTGGAGCGGTGACGGGCTGAAAGACGAGGTCCCCGGACTCACGCGTGACGTTCACGCGCACGACGTTCGTGATGCGCTCGCCGGTCGCGGCGTCGAAGAGGCGGACGGCCTTCGCCTCGGGCGTCTGGTCGCGCCGGCGCCACTCGATGTGCGCCCGGACGGCCGCGGCCGGTTCGGGTACGCCGAGTACTGCACGGTGGTTTCCGTGGCCCGCCTCGGGCCAGTCGGCGACACCGTAGGGGATGTCGTCAGCCACGGCGGCCCCCGCGACCGTCACGAACAGCCCAACCCACACCGAAGACGAATGCATCCGCCAGCGCCTCCTCGGGATCGTGCAGGCAAGCGTCTCAAGGCGACCACACGCACACAGTCCGCGAGGCGCGCGGTTCGGTCGCAGTTAGGTCCCAATCTGCTCACTCGCCCCACACGTCGTAGTTGTAGCCCTCGACGCGGAGCCAACGCGTTTCGTTGGGCTTCCAGAGGATGCGGTTGCGCGAGGTGTTCCCGAGCACGCCGGACTGCAGGCGCTCGTTGAGGACGGCGATGCGGAGTTCCACCTCCAGGGACGAGAGGTCGAAGCCCTTGCCGACATGGAAGACGCAGAAGCCGGGCGAGTACCACTCGGCGCGGATGGTCTTGGGTGGGTTCGAACCGTCGCGGATCTCGATGAAGTCCACCCGCACGACGGTATTGCCGCCCCCGGCGAAGGTCATCGCGACCGGGATGTCGAGCGAGGTCGGAACATCGATCAGAGGCTCCTGCGCCTGCTCCGTGCCTGTGTGGCTGACGTAGGTCGCGGTCACCTGGTTGGAGCGGTTGAGCATCGATGGATCCTGCTCCCCGTAGTACCACTCGGCGAGCTTGTTGATGCCGCTAATCCCCTTGAAGACGTAGCCATAGCCGTTGAGGAGCGTGCCCATTGGGCCGACGGCGAGGGTGTCCAGGTTCACGCCGATGAGGTCCGCGGGGCTGATCGTGGACGAAACGCCTCCCTCGATGAACGTCCCGCCTTCAAGCCACACGAAGACATCGTCGATCTCGGCCTGGTCCTGCCCTGCGGCGCGATGGTACGAGAGCCCGATCGCTCCGTTGAACTTCCCGAAGCTCGCGTCCACTTGGATGGGCGCCATCTCACCGGCGGGCGCGGTGCTCTCACAGAGCGCGTAGGTTGTGGCGTCGAAGTCGATGGTCTTGAACTCGCGGTTGATCTTACGGATGGTGAGGGTCTCGATGGGGCGCGTCTCGCCTCCCGCGAGCGGCGCGAGGTCGGCGCTCGCGAGTGTGTAGTCGGTGTCGGTCGCGTTCACGGTGTACGCGCGTCCGGCGGCGATGCGACCGACCGTGTAGTTGCCCTGCGCGTCGGTGAGGGCTCCGCACGGAGCGCCTGTGAGCCATACCATCGCGCCAGAGACGCCATCGCCCGACTGATCCACAACCCGCCCCGTGACGCTTCCGCGCGGACCGTCGGTGAGCGTCACATCGGCCCGGAACTCATCGGTCTGTCCCTGCCGCGTGGCGTTTACCGTCACCTCGGCCGTCTGGTAGCCGTACGCGCCGACCACGACACGATGCTGGCCGGGCGGCACGTTGGGGATCCGGTAGTTGCCGTCCTCGGCCGAGCCGCCGATGTAGAGGTCGTCGTCGGCGACAAGGGCCTCCACCCGGGCGTCGGTGAGGAGCGCGTTCGCGCCGGCCACGCGCACGTCGCCAACGATCGTGAGAGGCTTCTCGAGTTCGATCGTGACGGAGGTCTCCTGGTTGCCGGAGACGCTGAACGGCTGAGCGCTGCCGTGGTAGAAGGGCGGGTCCTCGTGGAGCCTCTCGGCGCCGAGGGCCGACGCATCGTAGTTGCCGGGAGGAACGTCGGGGATCGTCACCCAGCCGTTGTCGTCGGTCCATCCGGCCCAGAGGTCCTGAAGCGTTACGCAGGCGTGGCTGACCGGACCCCGATCGCCCGTCTTGTCGATCACGCGTACGCGGAGGTCTCCACCGGGAGGGCGAACCCCGAAGTCGAGGGTCGCCTCGTTGTTGTCGCGCACGCGGTCCGCGTAGCGGTCCAGGGGATCCACGACGACGCGGAGGCGGTGGTTGCCGACGGCGACGGAGGTGAGGTCGACGGGGATCTGCAGGAGTGCGCCAGAGACATCCGGCTTCGGCGGGGTCGGCTCGTAGAACACGCAGGTTCCGAGCAGCTTCTCGACCAGGTTCGGGGTCTTCCCGAGCGGGCCGATCTGTTCGCGCGTGAGGAGCGCGTCATCGAGGTACGCCTCAACGTCCACCGAGGGGAACACTCCGGCCAGGCGAGGGTTGCCGACGAGCACGTCGAGTTGGGTCGGGCGCTGAACGTAGCCCGCGCGGATGAGTTGCGTGTTGCTTCGGAGCGTCGGAGGGCGGAGCACGGAAAGGTCGTTCAGGCCCAGGATGGTGTCGTTCGCCGCGAGGCGCTCACGGTCGTTCTGGTTGCGCCCGTCGCTCACGATGTACTCGACCTCAACGGTGTTGTTCTCCTCGGCCTCCTCCTCGATCACGCCGTCCGGGTCCACCGTTGCGGTGCAGGTCTTCCGTCCGAGCCCGGTGGAAAGCCGAACGGTCTTGTTCGGCCGCGAGCCCTCGTTGTAGGTCAGGGGCGGCGGGGCCGTCCCGCTCGCGTCATCGGCGATGTACTGAATGGATGGAAGGTAGAACGTGTGCTTCTGGTCGCGTCCCAGGAGCGGTTTCATGTGCCCCGACTTGTCGAGGTAGCGGACGCGGATCGTCGCACCGTCAATGACGACCTCGAGGTCGAGATCCCCGTAATACTCGGCGCCCTGGTTCGTGACTTCGATGCGCGGCTGGATGGACTGGTGACGCGAGAAGTTGTAGGCGTTCCGGCCCTGCTCGGCGAGCGCGGCGTCGGGGACGAGAATCCGCACG
>CAZCER010000555.1:0-887 GCA_964497385.1 uncultured Armatimonadia bacterium
GGTAGGCGACGCGTCCCCGCGTCGCGCCGACGCTGTCCCGGTCCCATGAATCCGGGACCCGCACCCGACCATAGATGCTTCCCCGGACCCGTGCCCCGCAGCCCTCCCCGCCGCATCCTGTGCGCAACGCCAGCAGGGCGCGGAAGGAGAGAGCGACCATGGACGCGACGGTTCTTGCGGCAGCCGGCGGCTCAACTCGGACGTTCAGCCTGCGCCGCTTCCTGATCGCGTACGTGAAGTCCATGCGCCTCTACTACGGCTTCGTGACCGGCGTCGCGGGTTGGGTCGGCGTCTCCTTCTATGAGCACGTCCGCCCCGGCGAGTCGGAGCCCCTCCGGCAGGTCGCCATCCTCGTCGCCCTCTTCCTCGGGTATGGCGTCAACCAGATCTACAACGACTACTTCGGCCTCGCCGAGGACCGACTGAACGCCCCGAACCGCCCGATGGTCACCGGCGAACTCCCCCCACGCCCGGCTCTCCTGCTCTCGACCGTCCTCCTGGTTGGCGTGTCGACCGGCTCCTACTTCCTGAGCCCCTGGTCCGTGGCGCCCATCCTTCTCGGTGTGCTCCTGAACCTGCTCTACGAGGTTGCCAAGGCCTGGTCGCTCCTCGGGAACGCCGTCTTCGGCCTCTCCATCTGCACCTGCACGGTCTACGGCTTCCTCGCCTCCGGCCCGCCGCCCGAGCCCCTCTTCACGAAGTACCGGCTCGCCGTGGTCTTGATCGTCGCGCTCCTGAACGGGCTGATGACCTACTTCACCTACTTCAAGGACTACGCCGGCGACCTCGCGGCCGGGAAGCGGACGTTCCTCGTGCGACACGGCCTCGGCGCCGCGCGCTGGGCCGGGGTGATCGGGGCGTTCCTGCCGACTCTCGCGCTGCTCACC
>CAZCER010000555.1:897-3749 GCA_964497385.1 uncultured Armatimonadia bacterium
GCCGTGCTGGCCTCGGTGCCGGTGGAGCACCTCGGCGTGGTCGGCGCGTTCCTCCCGACGCTCGCCCTGCTCACCGTGCACTTCCTCGGGTGGCTGCCGCTCCAAGAGATGCTCCGGATGCGGGAGTTCACGTTCTGCGCCGTGATGACCATCTTCATGCAGTTCTGGACCGCCGCCATCTACTTCCGACTGCCGACGGGACGGGACGCCTACCTCGGTCTCGCCACGAACACCCGCGCGTGCGTCGCCGGTGAGGTGACCCTCATCGCGGTCTACAACGGCGGCCTCGCGCTCTACCTGCTTGCGGCGAGCTACGTGCTCATAGGCTTTCTCTTCGACCTGCACAAGGACGCGAAGGCGTGAGCCGGATCGGAGGGCGCCCGATGGCGGCCGGACATTCAACCCCTACCCGAGATCCCCGCTTCCTCACGGGCTGGAGACGGAGCCTTCTCGACCTGCGCATCGCGCTGCATGTGATCGAGCGGTACGCGTTGCGCCCGCGCGCGTTTGGCTGGCGCCCGGCCGAGTACTTCCGCTTTCTCGCACGCGCCCGGCTGCTTCTCCGCGTCTTCCGCCACGAGAAGGCCGTGCGCGTCTTCCGAGGGGTGAAGATCCACCTCTACCTGCCCGCCTATCCGTCGCCCGCGTTCTTCTACGCGCTCGAGTCGAAGCTCCTTCGCGACCCGCCCGGCGCGGTCACGGTCGAGTACACGATGACCAAGGCGTGCTCGTACCGCTGTGAGCACTGCTACCAGAAGCTCGACACCGGCCCTGACCTAGAGGAGGACCTTCTCCTCGAGACGGCCCGCGCGATCCGCGACTCCGGGACCGCGATGTTTGACATCGAGGGCGGTGAGCCCCTGATGCGCCTACCGCGGCTCCTGAATCTGCTCGGGAGCCTCGACGCGCGGTCAGAGATCTGGGTGAACACCACCGGCGCGGGGCTGACGGAGGAGGCTCTCGGGCAGCTCAAAGACGCCGGTCTCTTCGGGCTGATGGTCTCGATCCACTCACCGGACGCCGCGACGCACGACGCGCTCACCGGCGTGCCCGGCTCTTTCGAGGTCGCGTGCGATGCCCTCCGCCTCTGCCACAGGATGGGCCTCGTCGCGGCCGCGAACAGCGTGCTCTCCGAGAACGAGGTCCGTCGGGGAGACCTCGCCCGCCTGATGGACCTCACCCGCGACCTCGGCTGCGACTTCGTGCAGCTCATCCACCCCAAACCCGCCGGGGCGTGGCTCGCCCGGACCGAGAGCATGCAGCAGGACGCCGCGCTGGTCGAGGACCTCCGCTCCGAACACCTGCGCTACAACGGCGACGCGGTCGAGGGCTACCCCGCCCTCGCCGCCCAGGTCTTCGAGGAATCCCCCGGGATGCTCGGATGCACCGCAGGCGCCGTCGACCGCTTCTACGTGAACGCCACCGGTGAGGTGCAGCCGTGCGAGTTCCTGAACATCTCCTTCGGGAATGTGCGCGAGGAACCGTTCGAGCGAATCCTCGGCCGTATGCGAGACGCCTTCCGCGTGCCCTGCACCGACTGGCTCTGCTGCACCCAGGCCGCCGAGGTCGCGCGACTTCTCCGCGAGAACGGCCTCACGCGGACCCCGCTCCCACGCATCCTGACCGAGGAACTCGTCTCGGGCTGGGGCCGCGGCGAGCCCACCCCGCTCTACCGGAGGCTGGGGGTGTACCGATGAGGATGCTGCTCATCCGGAACCCCGGGGCGCGCTCGGGCAGAGGGCGCAGGCTCTGGCGCGCGTGGGAGGAGGGGCTCCGCGCCGCCGGCGCCGAGTTCACCTGCGCCGAGACCCAGCATCTGGGGCACGCTCGCGAACTCGCACGCGGAGCCGCTGGGTGCGACACCGTCGTCGCGGTCGGGGGTGACGGCACCATCAACGAGGTCCTCGATGGCCTGCTGCAAGCCAGGCGCCCCGGCCAGCGGATGGGCGTGCTCTACAGCGGCACGAGTCCCGACTTCTGCACCTTCCATGGCATCCCGACCGAGCCAACCGCCGCCCTGCGCGCTCTCCTCACCGGAGAGTCCCACGCCATCGACCTGGCCCGCATCGCCTACCGCGCGGCCGACGGGAGCGAGCGGTCAGCCCACTTCGGCTGCGGCGCGAACGTCGGCATGGGCGCACGGATCGCCCGGCAGGCCAACCGCTCCCGCCGCTGGCTCGGCGACGCGCTCGGCACTGGGCTTGGGCTGCTCTGCGCCTTCGCTCGGAACCGACGCGCGGACCTCGAACTCGAGATCGACGGCGAGCCGCTCTCTCTCGCGAGCGTGAACAACCTGTCGATCGCGAAGAACCCCTACCTCGCCTCCGGCCTGAAGCTCCGCCTCGACCTCGCTCCCGATGACGGCAAGCTCTGCCTTGTCGGCGTCTCCGGCACAAGTCGCCTCGGGCTACTTCGCCTCCTTCCGTCCTGCTACTCGGGTGCGGTCACTGGCGCGCCCGGCGTCCTCGTCCGCAAGTGCCGCTCTGTGACGATCCGGTCCGCCGAGGAGCACGAGGTCGAGTTCGATGGCGACCCCCGCGGCTGGCTCCCGTGCCGGATCGAGATCCTCCCGCGCGCTCTGGAACTGGTGGGTGGAAGCCATGACCGAGTATGACCTCATCCGGAAGCTTGTGGGATCGTTCCCGAGAAGCCCCGAGCAACTCAACGATGTCTTCACCTGCGATGCCGAACTCGTAAGCATCGGCGGTTCCGTCTGGGCGGTGACCGTGGACGAGTTCTCACCGGAGGAGGACCTCTTCACCTCCGAAGACCCCGCGCTCCTCGGCGCGAACCTCGCAACCGCCACGCTCTCGGACCTCTTCGCGGCGGGCGCCGAGCCCGCGTTCTTCCTC
>CAZCER010000556.1:0-3742 GCA_964497385.1 uncultured Armatimonadia bacterium
CCTGTCTCGAGTCTGACCGGTGACGCATTCGACTACGAGCGGACGCCGAAGGGGTACCGACTCGCAACGCATGCGCTCGATTGGCACTGGAGCCAGTATGGCGGGGCGGAGCGGAGGGACCTCCCATCGGCCGACGGTGTTGTCGAGTGGCAAATCATCCCCCTGCGCCGGTGGGAGGACGAGGAGGTTACCCCAGCTGAACCACCTGGTTCCGCCGGTCGGCGTCTTTGATGGCGTCGAAGACCCGGGTGAGGCGGAGGGCGTCGGAGGGGGTGACGGGGTAGGGGGTCTCGTCGCGGAGGGCGCGGGCGATCTCCGTGTAGATCGCGTACTCGTCGCCGTAGACGTGCTCCCCGACGGTCTCGGCGGTGAGGGCGACGCGTCTGCCGGTCATGGCCGCGGCGTCGGTCGGGTCCTCAGGGCGGGTCGGGTCGCCGGAGTAGACGACGAAGCCACGGTCGCGGACCACGATGACGCCCCGGTCGCCCTGCACAAACCACGACGGGAGCGGCGCCGGCGCGAAGCTCCACTCCGCCTGCACCGTCACACCGTTTGACATGTTGATGAGCGCGTGGAAGACGTCCTCGGCGTCGCCGGGGTTGAGGACCCGCTTCAGCCGTCCATAGACTGACTCGGGCTCTCCGCCGGCGAGCAGCATCGCGGTGTCGACGATGTGCGCGCCCCAGTTCAGGAGAATGCCGCCGCCGTGCTCGGTCTCGGTCTGCCAGTCGTCCCGGGTGGCGAATCCGAAGACCGCGCGGCGCACGAAGAAGGGCTTTCCGATCGCGCCCTCGGCCACGAGCGCCTTGAGCCGGGCAATGTCGGTTCCCCAGCGGGACGGAAGCCAGGGGAGGAGCTTCTTGCCGGTCTCCTCGGCCGCGGCGATCATGCGGCGCGCCTCGGCCTCGTTCACGCACCAGGGCTTGGTCACGAGCACGTTCGCGCCGGCGCGGAGGCAGTCGCAGGTCATCTCACAGTGCTGGGCGCTCCGGGTGATGACGCAGACGAGGTCGAGGGACTCGGCCGCGAGCATCTCGTGGTGGTCGGCGTAGACGGGGCAGCCGAAGCGTTCGCGTGCTTGGGCCTGGCGCTCGGGGTCGATGTCGCAGACGGCGGCCATCTCGAAGTCCGCGAGGCCTTCGATGGGCCCGGCGTGCATGGTGCTGCCGCTTCGTCCATATCCGAGCACGGCGGTCCGGATGGCCATGCCGCATACACTCCCTCGCCTCCCCCGCTCCCTGCGTTCCACGGTCTCCGGCGTTGCCCTTCTCTTGGGGGGACCGACAGGTGGCGCCCGCGGAACGCCGAATTCGCGTCGCCGAGGAGTGATGAGCATGCCGACGCCGCGCGAGCGCGTTCTGATGACCCTCAGGCACGAGCATCCGGGCAAGTGTCCGCGGGAGTGCGGGTTCACGCCGGCCGCGTATGAGAGGTTCCAGGCGGCGACCGGGGCGGTCGACCCCGCGGAGCACTTCGACTTCGAGTGCCGAGGGATCGGCCCCGGCCGGGTTTCGCCGCAGGCGGACTTCTCGGTCTACTACGGGGAGTGCGAGTTGGCTTCGACCACGGAGATCGACGACTGGGGCACGGCGCGCACGCCGGGGGACTACTACCACTTCTGGAAGCTCGCCTATCCGATGAAGCATCTCGAGTCGGTCGGGCAGCTCGAGGAGTACCCATGGCCGACCTACTCCTACGAGGACGACGTCGAGCGCACGGTCGCGGGGATTCACGAGCGCGGGTACGCGGTTTCCGGCTGGACGGGCCACATTTGGGAGACGGCCTGGCAACTTCGCGGCATGGACAACCTGATGTTCGACTTCCTCGAGAACCCGGACTTCGCGGCCTTCATCCTCGACCGGATCGCCGATGAGGTGGCGCGCTGCGCGGAGCAGGCGGCGCGGGCGGGCTGCGACGTGATCCGCTTCGGGGACGATGTGGGGATGCAGGACCGGCTGATGATGTCGGAGCCGATGTGGCGGGAATGGCTCTTTCCGAGGCTTGCGCGGGCGATCGGGGCGGCGAGGGCCGTGAACCCCTCGGTGCACGTCTGGTACCACTCCGACGGCGACATCCGGGGCCTCATACCGGGCCTGATGGAGGCGGGGGTGGACGTCCTCAACCCGGTGCAGCCGGAGTGCATGGACCCGCGCGAGATCCGGGCGGAGTATGGGAAGCAGCTCGCGTTCTGGGGGTGCGTGGGCACGCAGACGACGTTCCCGTTCGGCACGCCCGAGGAGATGAAGCGGGTGGTCGGTGACCTTATTGAGGGCGTCGGGGCGTCGGGCGGCTTGGTGCTCGCGCCGACGCACGTTCTGGAGCCGGACGTGCCCTGGGAGAATGTGGCGGCGTTCTTCGAGGCGATCGACGAGGCGGCGGAGGGCTGAGGGGTCGGGCTGTGTGGCGCGGCGGCGATCAGAAAGCGCTTTCTCACTTGCGTCGCAGGCGATTTCATTGCATACTGCCAATAACGGTTGCGACCGAGGTTTGGCGCGCCGCGCGGCCGAATGTTTTGGGTTGCGCCCCCTCCGTTCGCGGCGGTTGGCGCCTCCGATTCCCACTCCAGCGCCTGGTCGCTGTGATAGAGCAGAGTGCCGTTAGTATGTTGCGGCACGCAGAAAGAGGGCACTTCGTTGAGTGATCTCATGCGTCTGCCCGCGCCGGGGGTCGTTCCGCCCCTGGACCCGGGCTTCCGTCCGGCGGCGGTCGCCAATCGCGCCTACCGCGAGTTGGTTGCGGGATCGGGCCAGGCGACGCCGCTTGTTCTAGCTGTGGAGCGTTCCGACGGGCTCACGAGCGCGTACCGCACGGAGGTGCTGGCGGACTGCTCGGAGGGCACTCTTCAGTACGTGGAGCGCATCGTGAAGATGCTGCTGTGGCAGCGCGGGGGCTGGCGCGTGGTCGTGGCCGGTCCGACGGCGATAGCGGAGCACCTGAAGCGGGAGTATGCGCCTGGGGGCTCGCGGGCGTTCGATGCGGAGTTCATGGGGGATCTGTACGACAAGCCGTTCACCGTCGAGTCGTGCGCGATGGAGGACGCTCCCGCGCCGAAGGAGGCCGTGGCGGCGGTCGGCGGACATCTCGCGGGCTGCCGGATCGGGTTTGACGCCGGCGCGAGCGACCACAAGGTGGCCGCTGTGGTGGACGGCGAGCCGGTGTTCAGCGAGGAAGTGGTCTGGAGCCCGAGGGCCGAGTCGGACCCGAACTGGCATCTCGAGCAGATCGCGGGCGCCATGAAGAAGGCGGCCTCGAAGATGGAGCGCGTGGACGCCATCGGGGTGAGTTCGGCGGGGATCTACATCAACAACCAGACGATGGTCGCGTCGCTCTTCCGAGGCGTTCCTAAGGAGATCTACAAGGAGAGGGTGCGGCCGATCTACATCGAGGCCGCGAAGCAGCTTGGTGCGGACATCCCTCTCGCCGTGCTGAACGACGGCGACGTCACGGCGCTCGCCGGGGCGATGAGCCTCGAGGACACCTCGATCCTGGGGATCGCGATGGGCTCGAGCGAGGCGGCGGGCTATGTCGACGGCAACGGCAACATCACGGGCTGGCTGAATGAACTCGCGTTCGCGCCGATCGACTACCGTCCGAACGGTCCGGTGGACGAGTGGTCGGGCGACGCCGGCTGCGGGGTGGAGTATCTGTGCCAGACGGGCGTCGTTCGGGTCGCCACGGCCGCGGGGATCGACCTCAGCGCCGGGGAGACCCCCGCCGAGAAGCTGAAGATCATGCAGAAGCT
>CAZCER010000557.1:0-3741 GCA_964497385.1 uncultured Armatimonadia bacterium
GGAAGGGCCTGGCGAGATCGCGCACATCTGGTGCACCATCGCGCACGGCCTTACGGGCTACTCGCGGCAGCTCACGCTCCGGATGTACTGGGACGGCGAGGAACACCCCAGCGTGGAGTGTCCGATCGGGGACTTCTTCGTGATTGGCCACGGGGTGGACAAACCGTTTGAGTCGCTGCCCATCACCGTGAGTTCCGAAGGGCGGGCCCGGAACTGCTACTGGCCGATGCCGTTTCGAAAGTCCGCCGTTATCACGGTCACGAACGACTCCGACGTCCAGTGCGACGCGTTCTTCTGGTACGTGGACTGGCGGAAGCTCGAATCCCTGCCCGCTGACACCGCGTACTTCCATGCGATGTACCGCCAGGAGTTCCCCTGCGTGATGGGTCGGAACTACCTCCTCGCGGACATCGAAGGTCGGGGCCACTACGTGGGGACCGTTCAGAGCGTGTACCACGCCTCGGGCGGCTGGTTCGGCGAGGGCGACGACTTCTGGTTCATCGACGGCGAGGACGAGCCGAGCCTTCGCGGCACCGGCACGGAGGACTACTTCTGCGACGCCTGGGGCTTCCGGGAGTTCGACGGCCCGTTCTACGGGGTTCCTCTGTGGGAGGGCTTTGAGACCGGCAGTCGGGCGACGGCGTATCGGTTCCACCTGACGGACCCGGTCCCGTTCCGCAAATCGCTTCGGGTCGAAATCGAACACAAGGGCAGTCAGGTCTTTCCAGACGGCTCGGTGACAGGCTTCATCGAACGAGACGACCTGATGTCCTCGGTGGCGTTCTGGTACCAAGACGAGCCCCACAAGCCTTGGCCCGCTCCGCCGCCCGGACCGGACCGCATGCCGTTCGTCTCCCGCGCGCTGTTCGAGGCCGAGAGCGCGGTCGAGACGGCCTCCCACTCGGAGGCCCCTCTCACGACGCAGGATCTGCCGGCCGCGAGCGGCGGGAAGCAGCTCTTCTTCAATCCGTCCGCCGAGGGCGCTTGGCTCGAGGCGTCCTTCGAGCTTCCCGAGGCCGTCGAGGGCCTGGTGATCCTGAGGCTGTTCCACTCCTGGGACTACGGACGCTACGCCGTGAGTCTCGATGGGACTCCGCTGGGCGAGTGGGACCTCTACGACGAGTCCGTGACGCCAGAGGACCACTCGATCGGCATGCGGCGGCTCGAGGCCGGCCGACACACGCTGCGTTTCGAGTGCACCGGCAAGAACGGGGACTCCCCGGGCTACTTCCTGGGGATCGACGCGTTGACGCTGGTCGAGCCGGTCTATAAGCGTCTGCCGTCCGAGGACCTGCGGGCGCTCCAGGTCGAGCCGCGCGAGCGTCCGGCCTATCTGACGGATCGCCAGATCGAGCGCGGTCTCTAGCCTCCGCCGCGCGGGCTTCGCTCCTCCGTGCCAGGCAAACGGGCCGTGGGGGGCGAAGCCCGCTTCCACGCGCGCACGGCGAAGACTCCGCGGCCGGATCGCGGACGCGAGCTGGCCATCGCGCGGCATCATCCAGGAGAAGGTGGAATCGGCATGTTATGCAAGCTCTTCATCACCTCCGCGGCGGTCCTCGTCTGCGGAGCGGCGGCCCTGGCTCAGGAAGGTCTGGGGAATCCCCTCGGTGGGCTGGAGACCCTGAAGGACTTCGAGGCGCGCCGCGCGTCGTCATGTCAGCCCGACTGGCGCAACACGAACGGCGACGCGATCACGATCGCGGCCGGCGAGACGGCCGTCATCGCCGACCTGCAGGGCCCCGGGACCATCACCCACATCTGGTTCACCATCTCACACGCGGTCGCGGGCTACCCTCGCCTGCTTACTCTGCGGATGTACTGGGACGGCGAGGAGCACCCCAGCGTGGAGTGCCCGGTCGGCGACTTCTTCGTCATCGGCAACGGCATGGACAGAGCGTTCGAGTCCATCCCCGTGATGGTCAGCTCGGAGGGGCGCGCGCGCAACTGCTATTGGCCGATGCCGTTCCGCAGGTCGGCGCGCATCACCGTAACCAACGACTCGTCGGTCGACTGCCGTCGGTTCTTCTACTACGTCGACTGGCGGAAGCACGACTCCCTGCCCGCCGACGCCGCCTACTTCCATGCCATGTACCGACAGGAGTTCCCGTGTGTGATGGGACGGAACTACCTCATCGCGGACATCGAGGGCCGGGGCCACTACGTCGGAACCGTGCAAAGCGTCTACCACAGCGATGACGGCTGGTACGGCGAGGGCGATGACTTCTGGTTCATCGACGGCGAGGAAGAGCCCAGCCTTCGCGGCACCGGCACGGAGGACTACTTCTGCGACGCCTGGGGCTTCCGCGAGTTCGATGGGCCCTTCTACGGAGTCCCTGTCTGGGAGGGGCGCGAGCGCGGGGCGCGCGGCACCGCGTACCGCTTCCACCTCACCGACCCCGTGCCGTTCCGGAAGTCCCTGCGCGTCGACATCGAGCACAAAGGGAGCGCGAGGTTGCCCGATGGCAAGAACAACGGCTTCATCGAGCGAGACGACCTGATGTCCTCGGTGGCGTTCTGGTACCAGCTCGAGCCTCACAAGCCTTGGCCGGCCCTGCCGCCCGGACCCGATCGACTCCCCGCCACGACCCGCGACGTCGTCCAGGGCGAGGATCTGATCGAAGGAGCGCTGCACACGGAAGCCCCGCTGCTGGCCCAGAAGGTCGCGGGAACCCGCGGCGGCTCGCAGCTCTGGTTCAAGCCGGCCACGGAGGACGCGTGGGTCGAGGTCCCGTTCGAACTCGCCGAGGAAGCGGAGGGCTACCTGAGCGTGTGGATGGTCCACTCCCACGACTACGGCGTATATGAGGCGTCTCTGGACGGGAAGTCGCTTGGCGCTTGGGACTTGTGGCTCGCGCCGACGCCCACCGCGACCGAGCACAGCGTCGGATACCGGAAGCTGAGCCCGGGGCGGCACGCACTGAGGTTTCGGTGCCGCGGCCGCAACGCTTCCTCCACGGGCTTCTACATTGGCTTCGACGCCCTCACGATGGTTGTCCCGGCGTACCTTCGCGCGCCCGGCGTCGATCTCCGCGACCTTCAGGTCGAGCGGCGGGAACTGCCCGGCTTCCTGACCGACCGGCAGGTCGACCTCTCTCAGCGCTAGTCGCTCCGACGCGAGTCTCGCGAGCCCCTTGGCCCGCACCGCGCGTCTCGGGGCTCGCGGCCTTTGGCCGCCGCTTGCCGCGGTCCTTTTGGTGCGCCCGGGAAGAGGATGAACGCCCCCGACAGGGAATGCATACGCAGCGCGACTCCTGTGTTGCGAACGACAGGAGCGGCCGCGCCGGCGCAAGCGCCTCGGGGGTGAGTTCGTGTTCACGTACACGCGGGATCTTCTCACGGACCTGCCGGCCGCGAGCCGCTGCGAATGGGTTCTCGGCAACGGGTTGGGTGGTTACGCCTCCTCGACGCTGATTGGCCTTTCGACGCGTCGGTATCACGGGCTGCTTGTCGCCAGCGCGGTCCCCCTCGTGGACCGCCGCCTCCTGGTCGCGAAGCTCTCAGAGGGCATCGTGTTCGGCAAGCGGCGCTATGAGCTGGACTGCAACCAGTACCCGGATGTGGTGTACCCCGAGGGTCACCTCCATCTGGTCGAGGCCACCGCGGGAGGCTGCGTCGTCTCGCAGACCTGGTCGACGCCGGAGGGCGAACTGAAGCGCGAGATCGCGGTCGCGCAAGGGCGCAACGCGACCGCGGTCGTCTATACATGGAGAGGCACCGGGCCCGGCAATCTCGAGCTGCGTC
>CAZCER010000558.1:0-3738 GCA_964497385.1 uncultured Armatimonadia bacterium
GGGACTCGATCTCCTTCTCGGTGAGGATGACCGAGACGTCGTCCGCGAAGAGCCAGCCGTTGAAGTGGTCGACGTTCTCCCAGAGAAGCGGCCGGCCCGTCTTCATGGAGGCGAAGAGCTGCCGCAGGACCTCGTCCAGCCGCTCCGGCTCCCCGCGGAAGCGCTCCAGGATGTCGGTCATGAGCCCGCGCCGGAGAAGCCCGATGTCCTCGGAGAAGAGGCAGAAGATCATCTTCATCAGGAAGTGCGCGGCCTCGTGCGGATCCACCCCGCGCTCGCGCATCGACTGGGCCACGTCGCCCATGCGCTTCGCGACCTCTTCGGTGACCTGCTCTTGCCCGCGGCTCGGCCTCAGGGCGTCGGGGTCGTGGAAGACGGCGCGCAGGACGCGGAGGCTCTCCTCCTCGCCGATCGTGGCTGTGGTGATCTCGTACGTCGTGTTCGCGCTACGCTCGAAGTCGGTGTGGACGCGGATGACATCGGTGTCGCACACGACGAGGATCGGAGGGTTCTCGAGGTCACGCCGGTAGCGGAGAAGCTGGTCGAGGGCGCGGTCGAGGTTCGCGTGGGGGCCCTTGTACTCCCAGCCGAAGTGGTCGCGCTTCCACACGTCGGCGAAGCCCTTGCCGCCCCACTGCTTGGTGACGGCCTTCTCGAAGCAGAAGCGGTCGCCGGCCTTGTCTTGCTCGATCGGGGTCTCGTGCCCGACCAGCGCGCAGAGGTCCATGAAGTGCTGCTGATAGGCGGACCGCTCGGTGAGGGTGTGGCCCTCCCACCTCTGGCGAAACTCGTTCGGCGTCACCGGGTCACTCCCCCGCTTCCGAGGGAGAAGCTTCGAGCGGCCGGCCCGGAGACCTGCAACGGGGGATGCGGACCCTCACAGCCGGGGCGGCTGCGCCACGCGAGACAGCGCCCGGTCGAGGGCGGCGTCTGAGTCGCGCGGCGAGAGGGGAGTCAAGCCGCCGCGCACAAGAGAACGGGGCCGCGCGGACCAAGCCGCGCGGCCCCGTTTCGGTCGCGTGTCGCGCCGGTCGAACCTAGCTCAGGAGGGCCAGGAACTCATCCCACGAGGTGTTCTCGGCGAAGTCGAGGTCGCGGTAGTGAGCGAGATCGCCCGCGCCGGGCGCGTCGGGGGACCAGAAGGTCAGTCCGTGCGCGTTCGGGGCATGGCTCGTGCCGCACCAGTTGGAACTCACGGCCGCCGCCACGGCGTTCTTCACCGGGGTGGCGAGGGCGGCCCAGGCGGGGTCGGTGAGTCCCGTCTCGGCGATCGACATGGCGTGGTGGAGATCTTTGTACTCCGGATCCCCGAACGCGTGGGCCGCGCCGTGGACCGCCGCCCAGTCGGTGTTCATGGTCGCATCCCAGTTCGCGACCGCGTAGTCGGAGAAGGCGTCCATCGCGGTCGCGAGGGCCGCGAGCTTGGATGCGTCGATCGCGGAGAGGCTCTCGTCACCCCAGCCGTTCGCGGTGTAGTACGCGGCGTAGGCGTCCACGACGTCGTCGGCGATCACCGCGGCGCTCTGGCTGGAGTGCGCGACGATGCGGGTGAACATGTCGTTGTAGTCGTAGCCCTCCCACGGGATGTTGTCCTCCGAGGCCACGGTGAAGAGGGCCTTGTTCCGCATCTCGTAGGCGACCTCCATCATGCCCATGACGCAGGCGTCCATGCCGAACACGTCGACGGTGGCGATGGACGCGAGCGCGCCGGGCATCTCGTCGCAGGAGATGGAGTTGCCGCCCTGATCGTCGTCCCAGCAGATGTTCTTCATGGGGCGCCGGGAGTCCCCACGGAAGCCGCCGCCGTGGTCCCAGAGCACGACGCCGTAGCGGTTCGCCGGGTGGTTCGCAACGGCCCAGTCAACGAACGCCTTCAGCGTCGCCGCGCTGCCGGAGTCCACCGTGCCGATGTCGGTGTTCGGCGACGTCACCTGACTCGTGTCCGTGTCATGCTGGATCACGAACCGCTTCGCGGTCCCGTTGTAGGCGGGGTAGCTGCCGTAGCCGGTTGAGGAGTCGAACAGCACGAGGACGTTGAAGCCCTCGGGATAGGTTACGGCCTCGAGTTGGTTGATATCATCGACCGCGGCGTCCTCGAGGTTGTTCGCGGCCGCCATGTAGATGATCCACGTCCAGTCGTCCCCGGACTCCACGGTGAAGGGCACGGTCGCCGCATCGGTCCGGCCAAGGCCGTCGGTCAGAGTGAGGGTCACCGGAACCGTGCCGTCGAAGTTGTCGTCCGTGTGCCGCAGCGTGCCCTGGAAGGAGTCGCTTGCGCTCGAGGTCTGGGTCCAGGTCACGGTCGCCGGGGTCACCGAGAGCGTGACCGGGCTGACGGGGAAGCCCAACTTGTAGCCAACGGTGAAAGCCTCGCTCGCCGCGCCTCCTTCGGCGCTGACGGACGTGGGCGCGGACGTGATCTCGGGGCCAAAGGGATCGGTGACCGTGAACGCGACCGAGGCGGTGGTCGCGAGGCCGTCGTTGTCCGTCGCGCGGAAGGTCGCGGTGTGGTCGCCGTTCGCGAGGGTCGCGGTGGTCACGCCCGTCGAGGCGCTCGAGAACTCGTACGCGCCGTCGCCGTTCGCGTCCCACTCGTACTTGGCGATCGTCCCGTCCGGGTCGGTCGCGGTTCCGGTGAGCGTCACGGCCTCGCCCGAGAGGATGTAGGTTCCCGAGGCGGTCGCGGTGACGACCGGGGCGGTGATGCCGGTGGCCGTGAGGGTGAGGGAGAGCTGGGTGGTCACGCCTTTCGCGATGTCGACGGTCTGGCTCGCCTCGGCGACGACCTGGCCGAGAGAGTCGAGCGCCTGCACCACAATGACCTTGCCCGTCCCGGACCGCACGCTTGCGTTCGCGTGCGCGACTCCGTTCACGACATCGGTTTTGGTGAGAGTCACGGTGGACTCGACCGCGCCGCCCGAGCCGCGGACCTCGAGGACGATCTTCTGGGTCGCGGTCGGAACGACGCGCGCGCCGGCCTCCGCCGCGGGCCAGGCCACGGTGAAGCTCACCGAGCCCATGTCTTCCGCGAGCGGGTCCGGGCCCGTCGGTGTGCGGTCGTCGGTCGCGGGGCTCTGGTCGAGGCCCCCGGGGTCCCCCACGCCCGAGCCGCAGCCGGCCGCGAGAAGAGCCGCCGTCGTGAGAAGAGAGACGGCTAGCCATAAGGCGCTGAACTTCCCTAGTCGCATAGCGTGGACACCCCCTGGCTGTCGCGCAAGCCTCTGAATCGGCGTGTACGGAGTGCGGTCCGGACCGTTCTCACCGCGAAGCCCCCGTTCCATTGATGATGACGTCGATGGTCGTCACCGCCATCGAGACGGCGATGGAGGCGGTCGCGCCGTCGCTGCCGGTCACGGTGATCGTTCCGGTGTAGGTTCCCACCGCGAGACCGGAGCGGCTCACGGTCGCCTGCACGGTTCCCTCCTCGGAGCCGCTCGCGGCGTCCAGGCTCAGCCACGCGATGCTCTCTGAAAGCTGCCACGTAAGCGGGAGGCTGCCGAGGTTCGCGATGGGGATCGGGAGAGTCGTCGACTGGTCGCTGAAGTCGAGGGATGTCACGCCGACCGACAGCGCGGCCGGGAACTGGACGGTGACGTCCTCAGCGCCGGAGACGGTCCCCCCGACGCCGGGGGCGGTCGCGGTGACGCTGCCCGTCACGGCGCTCACGGCGGTTCCGGTCCGCGCGGTGAAGAGGCCGTTCTGGTCAATCGCCCCCAGCGCCGCGTCGCACGCCCAGGT
>CAZCER010000559.1:0-3724 GCA_964497385.1 uncultured Armatimonadia bacterium
CCGTCTGCCCGGCGCCGGGCACGCCGCTCTGGGTGAGGGTGGCTAGGATGGTGCTGCCCCCGCCGACCGCGACGGTCGTCGGGTTGGCGGTGAGGGCGAGGAGGAAGCCCGTCGCCGTCCCGCCGGCGCAGCCGGAGGAAAGCACCAGGGCGAGTACCAGGGGAATGCTAGCGACAACCAGAAGCGCAGTGCGAGTGCTCGATTGCATCGACCGACTTCCCTTCTGCTCCTCCGACGGCCCCGAAGCGCCGCCGGTTCGGATTGGCGCGAGCGCCTACCAGCGTCTCCCGTGCAAAGGCCCGTTCCCTGTGCACGTGAATGTTAGACCAGTCTAACTATGCTGTCCATCCCTAGTTCCAGTGTCTTTGCCCAGGCAAGGCGCTCCCCTAGAGGCATCTCGGCGCCGCACCCTCACCCTCACCTCCCCGTTCCGCTGACCAGAGAGCCCCGGCGACGCGATCAAGCCACCGGCCGTACAAGCGCACGCAATGTCCGGTCCCCCGTGCGCCGGTCCATCCACCCTTGGATCTTACCCGTCTCGCGCGGATCCTAATCCTGGCCCAAACGGGCCATTCCTCCTCGCGAGGCGGGCCTCCTTTGGGGACCTCGGCAGGCGCCGCCGAGGTCGCCACCGAAAACCGCGGATGCGTAACAGCGCGGTCCCCGGAATGGACTCCGTCCTTGCCGAAGCCGGGAGCGCGATGGAGGCTCTGCGATGAAGGTCGTCATTCTGTGCGGTGGGCAAGGGCTGAGGCTTACGGGCCGCGAGCCCACGCTGCCGAAGCCACTGGTCGAGATCGGCGGCCGCCCCATCCTCTGGCACGTGATGATGGGCTACGCGCGGTACGGCTACCGGGAGTTCGTCCTCTGCCTCGGGCACCTCGGCGAGGCGGTGAAGGAGTACTTCATCGCTCGCGAGGAGTGGCGCGACGCCGATGTCCGGCTCCGTGTCGGGAGCGCCGGGGTCCGTCGGACCGAGCTGCTCTCGAACCACCACATCCAGGACTTCGACATCACCTTCGCCGATACGGGCGATGAGACGAACAGCGGCGAGCGAATCCGACGCGTTGGGCATCTGCTCGACGACGAGGAGTTCTTCTTCGCCACCTACTGCGACGGGCTTTGGGACGGCGACCCGCGGAAGCTCCTCGAGTTTCATCGCGCGAGCGGCCGCATCGCCACCCTTACGGCCGTTCGCCCCCCCTCGTCGTTCGGGATGCTGAGCCTCGGTGAGGGCGACGCCGTGGCGCGGTTCCGCGAGAAGCCTCGCATGGACGACTGGATCAACGGCGGGTTCTTCGTCTTCTCACGCGACGTCCTGAAGCGCATCGAACCCGGTGACGAACTCGAGCGAATGGCTCTCGCCCGCCTCGCGGAGGCCGGCCAGCTCGCGGCGTACAAACATGACGGCTTTTGGAAGTGCATGGACACCTACAAGGAGACCGAGGAACTCGACAGCATGTGGCGGGCCGGCGAGGCGCCCTGGCGGGTCTGGGGCGATGAACGATGACGGGGCGCGCGCTGGTGACCGGGGCCGCGGGCTTCATCGGCTCGCGGATCGCGAAGTCCCTTGCGGAGGAAGGCGTTCCCGTCGTCGTGCTCGAGCGCGACCGACCGGCGCGGTCGGGCCTCGACCTCTGGGGCCTGCGCGAGCGCGTGGACGTGGTGCAGGGCGACGTGTGCGACCCGGCCCTCACGCGCCGCGTGCTGGCCGAGTATGAAGTGACAACGGTCTTCCACCTTGCGGCTCAGGTCATCGTCGGGATCGCGAACCGGTCGCCCGAGTCCACATTCGAGACCAACATCCGCGGTACGTGGACCCTCCTCGAGGCCTGCCGGACCACCGAAGGCGTCGAGGCCGTCGTGGTGGCCTCGAGCGACAAGGCCTATGGCCCCCAGGAGCGGCTTCCGTACACCGAGGACGCCCCGATGGGAGCGGTCTACCCGTACGACGTGTCGAAGGCGTGCGCGGACCTGCTGGCTCGCTCCTACGGGACAACCTATGAACTCCCCGTCGTGGTGACCCGCTGCGCGAACGTCTACGGGCCGGGGGACGCGAACCTCTCGCGCCTCGTCCCCGAGGTCGCGCTCGCCGCCGCTCGAGGCGAGGCCCCCGTGATCCGCAGCGACGGGAGTCCCGAGCGCGACTACCTCTACGTCGAGGACTGCGTCCGCGCCTACCGGCTCATCGCGGAGAGCGTCGCCGCCAGGCCCGAGTTGCGCGGTCAGGCGTTCAACGTGGGCGCGGGAGTGCCCGTCTCCGTGCTCGACCTCGTTCGCACGGCGCTCCAGGCCGCGGGCAGGCCCGACATTGAGCCGCGGATCCTCGGCGCCGCCCGGCATGAGATCGATCGTCAGTACCTCGACGCGACGAAGATCCGGCAGACGCTCGGTTTCGAGCCGCAGTGGTCGCTCGCCGACGGCCTACGCGAGACCGTGACGTGGTACCGCGCGAACCTCGACCTCTTCCCGAAGCCGAACGGGGCGACCGCATGACTGGCGAACCGCATCGGCCCGAACTCACGATCATCGTCCCCGTCTACAACGAGCGGAAGACGGTGCTGACGGTGCTCGAGCGCGTGCGGACGCTCTCGATCGACAAGGAGATCATCGTCGTCGACAACCACTCGACCGACGGCACGCGGGAACTCCTGAAGGAACTGGCGGACGGCGGCTCGGTGCCGGGCAAGGGCCGCATCCGGATCGTCCTGCAGCCTCGGAACTACGGCAAGGGCACGTCCGTCCGCACGGGCATACGGCATGCGCGCGGCGAGTGGGTCATCATCCAGGACGGCGACCTCGAGTACGACCCCACGGACATCGTCCGGCTGATGGAGGCGGCCCGCTCGGGCGAGGACGTGGTCTTCGGGTCCCGCCTCAGCCGCCGCGAGGAGCGCGAGGGCGGGAACCGAGCATTCTCACTTGGGCGGCGCTTCGTGACGGTGTGGTTCAACCTGCTCTTCGGGGCGGGCATCACGGATGTCTCGACCTGCTACAAGCTGATGCGGTCCCGGGTGATCCGCTCGATCCCACTGGTGTCGCCGGGCTTCGACCTCGACTTCGAGATCCCGGCGAAACTCGCGCGCCGCGGCTATCGCATCCGCGAACTCCCGATCTCCTACGACCCGCGCTCCTTCGAGGAGGGCAAGAAGATCAACTGGGTCGACGGTCTCAAGGCCGTCTGGGTGATGCTTCGGTTCCGGCTTGGGCGGGTGCGGTAGGGATGCCCGGGCGCCGCCCGTCTTGTGCGGGCCGCGGTCCCGCCCTATACTCGCCAAGAAGCCCGAACCTGGTTGGCGGGCTGTCGGGAGGCCATCAATGACTCACTTGCCGCTGCTCCATGCCGCGCGCGGCGCGGCGCGGGCCTTGGCCGGGCTGGCGTTCGCGGCGCTGTGCGTTCCCGCCCTCGCCTGCCCGTATTGCATCCGTGACGCGGGCTTCGTCGTGCGCGAGCCGGATCCGTACCTCCTGGCGGTCTTCGAGAGCGACCGCCATCCTGTCTCCGATGGCGCGAAGGCCGCGTTCGAGAGCGCCATGGACACCTATCTTCCGTACTCCAACCTTGAGGTCCGCGTCTTCAACGTCGCCCGCATGGGGACCAGCCCCGAAGCGGAGCGCGCCCGGCCTTTCGTCCCCGACGCGACGCCCTCGGCGGTGCTCATCTCGCCGCTCGGGGCCGCCCTGAAAGTCCCCGCCGGCTTCACGAGTCGCCCGCGGGCCATGG
>CAZCER010000560.1:0-608 GCA_964497385.1 uncultured Armatimonadia bacterium
CCCCGAGGGTCGCGTAGGCCACTCCGAGCGAGTACTCGACCGGCGCGTTCGGGGGCCCCTCGGCGAGCACCGCCTCCCAGGCCTCCACCGCCTCAGCCAACCGCCCCGCCCGAGCGAGCGCGGAGCCGAGATGCGTGAGAGCCGAGAGCCGAAGCTCCGGAGGAACGGGCGCCTTGACCACGCGCTCGAGCAGGTCGGACGCCCGCCGGACGTCTCCTCGCGCGCACAGCAACCGCGCGAGGTCGTGCATGGCGTCGTAGTCGCTTGGGCTCAGCTCAAGGGCGCGCTCGTAGGCGCGCACCGCTTCCGGGCGGCGTTGGTCCAGAGCCAGCGCGGCCCCCAGTCGACGGAACGCGATGGCGTGCGGTTGAGGTTCGGCGGCCGCCGTCTCGTACGCGCGAATCGCTTCCGCACGCCGTCCTTGTCTCATCAACCGGTCGCCTTGGCTCACGAAGAAGTCCGTGCGGGCGCTGCCGGTCCGCAGCGCGGTCTCGGGGCGAACCGGCGGCCCGGCCGCCGCTGTGGGGGCGCTCGGCGCGACGTCTTCGGTCTCGAGCAGATCCCCGCGCGTCCGCCCTGAATCCGGGAGCGGCGGCGAGGCGGCCTGG
>CAZCER010000560.1:618-3722 GCA_964497385.1 uncultured Armatimonadia bacterium
CACGAGGGGCACGTCCGTGAACCGGGACGAACCGCCCATCCGCATCCGGGGCAACGTGGGAGCCCGGACGCGTCGTCGGCCTCATAGCCCACGGCATCGAGGCCTTCGAGAGCCGCCCGACGCAGGAGGCCCGCCACGTCCGTCTGGATCCGGAGATCGGGGGGCCGCGCGAAGCCGAAGGCGACCCGTAGATCTCGCATCGTGAGAGGCCGCTCCGAGGGATCCGCGTGCAGGCACGCCTCGATCGCGTCCGCAAGGCTCTCGGGCAGACCCTCGATGTCGCGCAGCGACGAACGGTTCCGTGCGTCCGGATCCTGCAGGTCGAACTCGATCAGACCGAATCGCGCGGCGGCGTCTCCGGCGTTGGCTCTCTCCAGTCCGGCCGGCAGCCGGCCGGTGAGCGCCTCGTGGAGAAGCACGCCGACGCCGTAGATGTCCGCGGCCGCGCCTCGGCGACGCGGGTCAGGCATCTCCGGCGCCGCGTACGGGCAGCGGCAGAAGGCGCCGAACCGCTCCGGCGCAACCATCGACAGCAGATGCGGCAGACCGCAGTCGGCGAGTTTCACGGTGAGACCGCGATCGAGGACGGAAACATTGGACGGCTTGACGTCCAGGTGCGCGAAGTCGCGCTGGTGGGCGAACTCCACGGCGCCGAGAACCTGCGCCATGATCGGACGCACCACGCGGAAGTCGATGCGTCCGCGCTCCGCGATCAGGTCGGCGAGGGTTCGTCCCTCGAGGATCTCCTCCGCGACATAGAGGAGCCCCGCGTCCCAGCCGATCTCGAGCACGTCGACGAGACCCGTGTGGCCCAGCGTCGTGATCAGCGAGACCGCAGCCTCGAACTCGGGCGACTCGATCACCGACTCGCACCCGGACTCGATCGGAAGAAGGCGGAGAGCCACGGTTCCATGCAGGCTGTGTCGGGCGACGGCGGTTTGTCCCAGAAGGCCGCGCCCCAGAATGCGCTCGATCTGGTACGCCCCGAGGGACGCGGGAAGCTCCGGGTCCTGCCGCTCGTTCACCGGCCGCCCCTTTCGGGCCGTGAGGACGCCGCGTCTCGGGGGCCTGTCGCCGCCCGCGACGGTACGGTATACGTTAGGCATGATGCCACGATGTCTTGCGCTAGTCAGCATGCTCGCCGCGCTGCCGGCCCTGGCGGCGCAGCCGGCCCCGGAAGGCCCGCCCGCGACCGTCGGCGCCGTGACGGCCTTGACCGTCGTCGTTGACGGCGGCCGGGGGCCTGGGCGAGGGATGGTGTTTCCGATCACCGTTCAGGCGAGCCCCGGTACGGGACGCCGCACCGCGAACGCGGACATCGATGACAAGATGATCCGGACGCTCGCCGACGTCGCGACGTGGATCGAGTCGCGTCGAGGCCTTCCCGGCTACGCGATCCCGGATGGTTTTCCCGAGGCCGTCGACCTGCGAATCAGCTTCATCCCCGAAGCGCGCGACGGCGTCGTCGCGGGGGACTCGGCCGGCACGGCTCTTGCCTGCGCGATCTACTCCGCCGTCTCCGGAACGCCGGTGCTCAACGACGTCGCCATGACGGGCGCCATCGGGCCCGACGGCAAGGTCCACGCCGTCGCGGAGATCCGAGCCAAGCTGGACGGGGTGCTCCGTCAGGGCCTATCGACGATGATCCTGCCCGCCGAGAACTGGCGCCGCACCGAGGCCGAAGCGCGCGAGGTGTGGCGCGCGGCGGCGCCTCGAGTGCGCGTCGTGTTCGTCGAGGACCTCGACGAGGTCTTCTTCTTCGCGTTCGGTCCCTACGGTCCGTACGCCGAGGAGTACGCCACTTACTCGGCCGCGCTCAACGACGCCTGGGTCCTCTACGGCGACCGACGCTACGAGGACGCGCGATGCGCCTTCGCGGAGATCGGTCGCCGGCATCCGGGAGACAGCACGGCAAGCGTCTGGCGTTGGGAGGCGGAGCATCAGTACGCGCACGACCTTCTCGCCGCGGCTGAGGAGGCGCTTCGCGAGGGACGGCTTGCGACCGCGAACCGGCTCGCGTTCCGCGCGCTTACGCTCGCGGACGCGCAGTCTCTCCCCGAGTTGCCCGTTCTTGCGCGCGCCCTGGAGACCGGACAGGTTCCGCCCGCGCAAGGCGATGCGCCTCCGGCTCTCTTGCCCGAGAGATCCGACGGTCGAGTCCCCTGTTGCCGGGTGGCGCGCGTCCCCGACAGCCCCGCCAGCCCGAGGTGGGCGGAGGCCCGTGCGGTGCGCCTGGACCTCCAGGGCGTGCGGGACGCCTGGGCGGCTCTGGCGGCGGACGACGTGGAGATGGCTCTGCTCGTCTCCTACGTCGACCCCTCCGGACGCGTTGAGGATGACCCGGGCCGCTGGTACGCGACCGCGGAAGGGTTCGCCGAGCGCGGCCGCGAGGACCGCGCGGCGGTTGCCTGGGGCGGCGCGGACGTTGTTTCGGCGGCGGCTCGGAGGGCTCTCGCCTTCGAAGGGACCGACGCCGTGGACGCTTGGACCTTCGGCGCCGGGCCGCTGCGAGCGTCGGGTCACGCGCTCGATCTGGGGATGGTCGCGGGGCCGAACGCGTTCGACGCCGGTTTCCCGCCCCTGATGCGCAATGAGGCCGCGCCCGGGATGCCCGCCGGCTCGTTCTCAGGCCGCCTCGGACCCGATCACAATCCCGCGGTGCTCCGGGCGCGCGACGCCGACTACCTCACCGGCGATCCGGTCGCCGGCCGAGGCTGGTACCGAGCGCGCTGCGCGGAGTGCCATGGGGCGGGTGTGGAGGGTAGGGCGGGGCTGGTCCCCGAGAGCGCGGCCCTCGAGCCTTCGGGGACGGAGGAGGCCCTGCTCGATCTGCTCGTTTCGGACGAGACGCACTCCGGCCTCGTCCCTCCGGCGGCCCATGCCGATCTCATCGCGCACGTGCGAACCGCCGTCGCGCCCCCGACCTGGCTTGTCTACACCCCGGAGGGCAGCGCGGCGGACGTGAAGGTCAGCTCGCGGTTCCGCGACGGTAGGTGGTGGGTGCAGTTCCGGCGTCCACTCGACACGGGTGAGACGGACGACGCCGCTCTCGCGGAGGGTCGCCCCATCCATCTCGCGGTCGCGGTCCACGACGGCGCGAGCGG
>CAZCER010000561.1:0-3720 GCA_964497385.1 uncultured Armatimonadia bacterium
CGTGGGTTGACCGGATCCCGACCATCGTCCTGGATCGCGTCGGCGAGGACTACATCCGAAGCAACGGCGCGGTTCCGTCGTTCAAGGACTACAAGCCCGCCGGCGCGGCGCGACCGTTTCCGGCGGCGGTGTGTGTGGCTCTGAACGATGTTGTGGTGCACGCGATACCGAGCGCCGAGGATGTCATCCAGGAGGGCGACATCATCGGGATCGACATCGGCGTGTGCTTGGAAGGCTTTCACAGCGACGCGGCGCGGACGATCGAGGTCGGCGAGGTCTCTCCGGAGGCGCATCGGCTCGTGGACGTGACGCGGCGCGCGCTGGAGGCGGTGTATCCGGTCGCTCGGATCGGCGGGCGGCTGCGGGACATCTCCGCAGTCATCCAGCGGACCGTCGAGGGCGGCCTGGACGGATCGAAGACCGGCATTGTGTGCGTTCGCGATCTCTCGGGGCATGGAGTGGGCAAGAGCGTCCACGAAGCGCCCTCGGTTCTGAACTACGTGCACCGGAGCGCGGAGGACATGGAGCTTGTCGAGGGCATGACCTTGGCGGTGGAGCCCATGACGAGCCTCGGATCGCCGTATACGAAGCTGTGCCCCCGCGACAACTGGGGGGCGCGGACGCGAGACGGCGCGCTGAGCGCGCATTTCGAGAACACGATGGCCGTCGGGCGAGACGGCGCGCGCGTACTGACGGCGCTCGCTGACGAGATGACGAACTGAGAGCGACGGTCAGGAGGCCGGTTCAAAGGCATGGCTGATCAAGAAAAGGCCATCAAAGTCCAGGGCATCGTGACGGAGAAGCTGCCGAACGGTGTTTTCCGGGTGGAACTCGAGAACGGGCACGTGGTGCTCGCGCACGTGTCGGGCAAGATGCGCATGAAGTTCATCCGCATCATGGCCGGCGACCGCGTCTCGCTCGAGATCTCGCCCTACGATCTCACCCGCGGCCGCATCACGTGGCTCCATCGGTAGTTCGGAGCCGCGCCGATCTCGATCGTGACGGGGACGCTTCGGCGTCCCGCTGTGTGGGAGTGAGCGCGATGAAAGTCAGAGCTTCGGTGAAGAAGATCTGCTCGGAGTGCCGGATCATCAAGCGCAAGGGCGTGATTCGGGTCATCTGCCCCAAGGATGCCAAGCACAAGCAGCGGCAGGGGTAGCTAGAGCGACCAACGGAGGTGCTGTAGCGTGGCGCGTATCTCAGGAGTCGACCTTCCGCGCGACAAGCGAGTCGAGGTCGGTCTCACTTACATTTACGGAGTGGGCCGAACGCGGAGCCTTCAGGTGCTGCGCGCGTGCGGAGTGGACCCGAACACCAAAGTGCGCGATCTCACCGAGGAGGAAGTCGGCCGGCTGCGCGAGCGCCTGGAGCAGGATTACACGCTCGAAGGCGACCTCCGCCGCGAGGTCATGGCGAACATCAAGCGCCTGATGGAGATCGGGTGCTACCGGGGGCTCCGGCATCGGCGCGGGCTTCCGGTGCGCGGGCAGCGCACGAAGACCAACGCGATGACCCGGCGCGGCAACAAGAAGAAAGTCGGCATCAAGAAGAAGAAGAAGGTCGCCCACTAGTCGGTCCGCCGAGCCCTCGGGGGACCGGGGCCGCGGCGCCCGAAAGCCGGGCGCCCCCGCGACCGCGTAGTGCGACGGCAGCATCGCTCTGCGGAGCAAAGGAGCGTTTTCATGGCGAGGAAACAGGCGAAGCCGGGGAAGAAGCGCCGCGAGAAGCGGAACGTGCCCGAGGGCGTGGCGCACGTCAAGTGCACGTTCAACAACACGATCGTGTCGATCACGGACCGCAAGGGCGAGGTCATCTCGTGGGCGAGTTCCGGGACGGCCGGCTTCAAGGGCACGAAGAAGGGCACTCCGTTCGCGGCGCAGCTCGCGGCGGAGATGGCCGCTCGCAAGGCCATGGACCAGGGCATGCGTCGCGTGGACGTCGAGGTCAAGGGCCCCGGCTCCGGCAAAGATACGGCCATCCGGTCGATCGCGGCGGCGGGACTCGAGGTCGGCGGCATCAAGGACGTCACGCCGGTGCCTCACAACGGGTGCCGCCCGCCGAAGCGTCGCCGGATCTAGTGCTCCCGCGGGGAGAAGACCACGCCGCGGGGCGCCGTCCGCGACAAAGCGGAACGGGCGCGCGGCAGCGTTCGACAACGGGGGTCGAGGCCTGAAATGGCTCAGCTTGTTCGTCCCAAAATCGAGCTACTGGCTGGGAGCGACGACCAGTCCTACGGCAAGTTCCTCATCGAGCCGCTGGAGCGCGGCTTCGGTGTGACGCTCGGGAACTCGCTCCGGCGGGTGCTCCTCAGCTTCGTGCAGGGCCTCGCCTTCACCAGCGCCCGCATCGAGGGCGTGGTCCATGAGTTCTCGACGATCACCGGCGTCTACGAGGACACCACCGAACTCCTCCTGAACCTCAAGGAGGTTTGTCTCCGGGCGATCCTCGAGGACCCGGCCGCCGGGGATCTGGACGAGGACACGATCTGGAAGGCCCACATCTCGGCCTCCGGCGAGTGCGAGGTCACGGCGGGCGACATCCAGTGCCCGCCCGAGATCGACGTGGCGCGTCGGGACCAGCACATCGCGAGCCTCACCTCGCGCGACGCGAAGCTCGAGATCGACCTCGAGATCATGGCCGGACGGGGCTACCGGCCGGCCGAGAAGCAGATCCTCGGCTCCACCGAGGTGGGCCGGATCCCGATGGACTCGGTCTTCAGCCCGGTCCGCAAAGCCAACTTCGTGGTCGAACCGACCCGTCGCGAGCACCGCACCGACCTGGATCGGCTCATCCTGGAACTCTGGACGAACGGCGGCGTCTCCGCCGCCGACGCCGTCAGCCAGGCCGCGCGGGTGCTCGACCAGTACCTGCACTTTTTCTTCGACTTCAAGCCGGTGGCCGAAGAGGCCGCGGACTTGGTCGCGGAGTCCGGATCCGCGGAGAGCGCGGTGCTCGACTATCGGATCGAGGATCTCGACTTCTCCGTCCGGACCTTCAACTGCCTGAAGAAGGAGGGCGTGCTCAACATCCGCGAACTCATTCAGCGGAGCGAGCAGGACCTCATGGCGATCCGCAACTTCGGCCGGAAGTCGCTCACCGAGGTGCAGCAGAAGCTCGCGCAGCTCGGCCTCGCGCTTCGCGCGCCGGAGGGCGACGATCTCGTCGATGACGACGCGCTGGACGGCGCGTTCGCCGACGCCGACAGCGACTTGTAGCGGTCGCCCGATCGGGCGACCGAGAAGCGAACGCGGGGCCGCGGCGGCTCGCGCCACGATGACCGCGCGGTTTGAGGAGAGTTAACCGATGAGACATAGGCTTGATCGACGGAAGCTGAACCTGCCTTCGGATCAGCGGCAGGCCATGCTCCGCAACATCGTCAAGTCCCTGATCATCCACGAGCACGTCGAGACCACGTTGACTCGGGCGAAGGAGGCGCGCCGGCTCGCCGAGCGCGTCGTGACGGTGGCGCGGGAGAACTCCGTCCACAATCGGCGGCATGTGGCGAAGCTCCTGGGGACCGAGCGGCAGCCGACCCCGGCCGAGCGCAAAGCCGGCAAGACGAAGGTCGATCCGATCCGCAAGCTCTTCGATGAGTTGGGCCCCGCGTTCGCGGACCGCGACAAGGGCGGCTACACTCGGATCACGCGGATCGGCGCTCGCCGCGGCGACAACACGATGATGGCGCGGCTCGAGCTGGTGCCGTAGCCATGCGGACGATCC
>CAZCER010000562.1:0-3719 GCA_964497385.1 uncultured Armatimonadia bacterium
CCCTCCGCCTCCGCCCGCGGGCGTGTAGGCTCGACAGGCCGCGCGCTTGGCGCGCGAGACGCTCGCTAGCCGGCTATGAGAGGTTCTGACCGATGGCTAAGGTGCTCGTCGCGGACGACGATCCCAGCATTGCAAGGGTGTTGCGCGCGATCCTGGTCTCCTCGGGACATGAGGTGCTCACCGAGGAAGACGGCGCGCGCGCGCTCATCTCCGCGCACGAGCACCTGCCGGACGTCATCTTGCTCGATCTCATCATGCCGATCGTGGACGGCCTGACCGCGCTGCGTCTGCTCAAGGCCGACGACCGCACCGCGGAGATCCCGATCGTGATCATCACCGGGCGTTCGGAGGCCCAGACCGTGCGGCGCGGCTACGACTTGGGCGCGGACGTCTTCCTGACGAAGCCGTTCGAGCCAAGCGAGGTGCTCGAGGTCATCGACCGCGTGCTCCACGGAGGCTACGACGTCGAGGAGTAGCCTCAGCTCCTGAGGTGCCGGTCCGCCGCTTCGTCCACCCTTGCCCGCCATCCCCAGAACCGTTGCGCGCGCGTCTCGTCGCCGGTCCGCGCCCGGCGGATGGCGCAAAGTGCGGCCGCGATGAGGCCGATCAGGATCGGGATCACGGCGTAGGCGAGGCTGGTGCGCGTGAAGAGGACCGCGTCGTACAGGGTGTGCGCGAGCACGGCGACCATGAAGCCCGTCAGAATCAGCTCATGGCGGCGCGCCGGGTTGACCTTCGCCAGGCCGACCCACGCGCCCATAAGGATGCCGTAGACCGCGTGACCGGGAACGGCCGTGACGGCCCGCGCGACGCCCGTGAGATACGCCGCCAGCGGGTTGTTGACGAGGCTCATCAGCACGTACAGAACGTTCTCGACGGCGGCGAACCCCAACGAGGCCGCGACGCCGTAGACGATCCCGTCCATGCGCTGGTCGAAGACGGCCCGACGGTAGGGCAAGATGAGAATCGCGACGAGCTTGCCGATCTCCTCCACGAACCCCACGTAGAACGCGGCGACGAAGGCCACCGCCAGCGGGAGCGTCTCGCCCTCGGGCACATCGGGGAGGATGCCGGCCGCCGAGCCAAGCAGCTCGATCATGAACGCGCTGATGACCCACAGCGCGACGAGGCCGACGGTCGCCGCGACCAGAGACTGCGGCTCCGGATCATGCCGATCGCGCGTGTAGACCCACCACAGAATCGCCGCGGCGGGGCCCAGAGCCAGAACGAGCAACGCTTGCACGGGCGCTCTCCCATCCTCGTATGCACGCCGCTCTGGTTTCTCCGGAACGCGGAGGCTCCCTCTCCCCCCGCGACAGGTGCGCGGGCGGGCGGCGGGGAATAGCACGCGCGCGACCGGATGACGCACCGGAGAAAGGGAGCGCCATGCACACGGCCCGGGGTCTCTTCGGCATCCCCACCGCCCTGTGGGAGGGTGGCAGTGAACTCCGCGATCTGGGCATCAACATGATCGTGAGCGGCCACACGTCACTGAGCCCTGAGATCGTGGAACGCTGCCGCGCCGAAGGCGCGACCGTCTATGCCGAGATAGGGCTCTTCCAGGGCCTCGACATCGCCCGCGAGCGACCGGAACTCCACCCCGTAGGCGCGGACGGGGCTCCCCTCGAGCCCGACGGCTGGTACCTGGGACTGAACCCCGCCATCGCGAACTTCGCCGAGGAGCGCCTCGCCGAAGCCTGCGAAGCGGCCGGCGCCCTAGACGTCGACGGCCTGTGGCTCGACTTTGTGCGCTGGCCCGTCCATTGGGAGGTCCCGGAGCCCCGCATCGAGGAGTCCTCGTTCGACCAGCCGACCGTCCGTCGCTTCGCCGAATGGCTCGGGATGGGCGACTCGCACATCCCGAGTTCCGCCGTCGAGCGCGCGGGGACCATCCTCGCCAACTGGCCCGAGGAGTGGGCGCGCTTCAAGTGCGCGGTCATCGCCGACTGGTGCGCGGAGTGCAAGCGGCGCCTGCGCGGCGTCACCGAAGGACTGACCCTCGGAGCGTTCATGGTGCCATGGTTCGCGGAGGACTTCGAGAACGCCGTCCACCGCATCGCGGGTCAGGACGCGCGCGCCATGGCCGAGCACCTGGACGTGCTCTCCCCCATGGTCTACCACCGTATGTGCGCCCGCGACGTGGCATGGGTGGGCGAGACGACCCGCCGCATGGCCCGTGCCACGGGCCGCCCCGTCTGGCCGATCGTTCAGGCAAGCGACGTGGACGCCGACGAACTCGCGGAGGCGCTGCGCGACGGCGCCTGCGAAGGCGGGGTACTCGTTTTCACCGCCGACGCGGTCGCGAACCTCGAGGGCGGCGTGGAGGCGCTCCGCGAGGTGTTCGTGGGGTAGGCGCGACGCGGGCGGTGGACTCCCCGCTCGATCTGTGACACCCTATCCGCGACATCACGCGGAGAGGGATCCCACGCCCATGCGGTACGACGTTCTCGCGGTAGACATCGACGGCACCTTGCTCAACTCGAGGAGTGAGATCCCCGAGGCCCACGCCGAGGCGCTGCGCAAGGCGGACGAGGCCGGTGTGAGGATCGTCTTCGCCTCCGGCAGGATGCTCCCCGCCACCATCGTCGTCGGCGAGCAGCTCGGGCTCACACGCCAGCCCGCGGTTGGCTACAACGGCGGACGCGTCGTGGACGAGAACGACAATGTCCTCCTCCACTTGCCCGTGCCCGCGGACCTGGCCCAGACGCTCGTCGAGCGCTTCGCGGCTCTCGGACACCACATCAACTACTACCTCGAGGACACCCTCTACATCGACACGCCGAACGAGTGGGGCGACCTCTACGCCCGCCGCACGGGCTCCACGCAGGTGGAAGTGGGCGACCTGCGCCAGTTCGACGGGAAGACCCCGACCAAGGTGCTCATCGTCGCCGACATCCCGGTCGTCGAAGCCCTGTTCCCCCCGTACCGCGACGAGTTTGGGGAGCGCCTCTACGTCACGATCACCAACCCCGAGTACCTGGAGTTCATGAACCGCGACGTGAGCAAGGGCATCGGCCTCTCCCACGCCGTTGCCCACCTCGGCGTTCCCCGCGAGCGCGTGGCCGCGATCGGAGACGCGAACAACGACCTCTCGATGATCGAGTGGGCGGGCTGCGGAGTGGCGATGGCCTCGGCCCCGGAGCACGTGCGCGCCGCCGCGGACGTGATCGCGCCCTCAAGTGACGAGAACGGCCTCGCCTGGTTCATCGAGGAGCACGTGCTGTAGCGGCGACCGGCAGGTCGCCAGAGTCCCGTGACGCCGGGCGCACCACGTGCAAGGTGGATGCGCTCGCGAACCGCGTCACGTTCACCTACAACGCGGGAGGGCAGCTCGCCACGCGGACGAATGGTCGAGGGCAAGTCACGACCTACTCGTTCGACGACGCGGGCCGCCCGACAGGCCAGGTCTACCAGGACGGCACGCGCGTGACCGTCACTTACGACGACGCTGGACGTCAGGTGACCCTACAGGACGTGTCCGGCGTGCTGACCTACGCGTACGATGACGCGGGGCAACTCACGGCCGCGACCTTCCCGGGTCCGAAGACACTAACGTACACGTTCGACGACGCGGGGACGAGAGCGACGCTGACGGACCCGGATGGCGGGGTCACGACCTTCGCGTACGACTCCGCGGCCCGGCTCACGTCGCTCCTGAACCCGTTCAGTGAGCGCACGACCTGGGCGTATGACGCGGCGGGTCAGGTGACCACGATGAC
>CAZCER010000563.1:0-2316 GCA_964497385.1 uncultured Armatimonadia bacterium
TGCGCCGTATCGAGGGACGGAGCGGGAGGGACCCCAACCGGCCCGCAGTGCCCGGCCCGACGGACGCCTGAAGCCCGAGGCCCTGCGCTCCATAGAACGGGCCGCGGAGAACCCAGTAGGAGGCGCTCGCATGCCGAAGCTCGCACTTGCCCTCATCACCGCCCCGGCCGCGCTCTCCCTGCTGCTTGCCGCCGCTCCGGCCGCGGACGCCCGGGACGGCTATGAGGAGACCTGGGAGTCCCTCTCGCGGCACCCCGTTCCCGAGTGGTTCGCGGACGCGAAGTTCGGGATCTACGCGCACTGGGGGCCCTACAGCGTTCCGGCGTTCGACAACGAGTGGTACCCGCGCAACATGTACCAGGAGGGCAGCGGGGTTCTCGAGCACCACCGCGCGACATGGGGCGACCCTTCCGTCTTCGGCTATAAGGACTTCATCCCCCTGTTCACCGCCGAGGAGTTCGACGCCGAAGCGTGGGCCGAGCTGTTCGTGCAGGCCGGAGCCAAGTTCGCCGGGCCCGTCGCGGAACACCACGACGGATTCTCGATGTGGGCAAGCGACGTGAACCGCTGGAACGCCGGCGACATGGGCCCCAAGCGCGACATCGTGGGAGAACTCGTCACCGCGCTCCGGGCCCGGAACGTGCGCATCGTCACGAGCTTCCACCACGCCTTCAACATCCAGGGCTACTACACGGCGAAGGAGGGCTGGGACACCGCGGACCCCGCCTACCACGACCTCTACGGCCAGTTCGCAGACCGCGATGAGGCGTACGACCGCTGGTTCGAGAAGATCCGCGAGGTGGTCGACCGCTACCAGCCCGACCAGATCTGGTTCGACTTCGGCCTCGCCGACGTGCCCGACGCGTACAAGCGCCGCATGGCCGCGTACTACTACAACCACGAGTCGGAGTGGGGCAGGCCGGTCATCATCACCCGCAAAGGCGAACACCTGCCCCCCGGCGTCGGAGTGCTCGACATCGAACGCGCGAAGATGGAGGGCCCCGCGCCGTTCCTCTGGCAGACGGACGACTCCGTGGCCGTCAATAGCTGGTGCTGGGTCGAGGGCCTCCAACTCAAGCCCGCCGAGGAACTCCTCCACGAACTCATCGACATCGTCTCGAAGAACGGTGTGCTTCTTCTGAACGTGGCCCCCAAGGCCGACGGGACCATCCCCGACGACCAGCGCGCGCTGCTGCTGGAGATGGGCGACTGGCTGCGCGTGAACGGAGAGGCCGTCTACGGGACGCGCCCATGGCTCACGCACGGTGAAGGTCCGAGCCTCCGCGACGCGGGCCGCGGGTTCGGGGGGGAGCAGGTCCGTTTCACGGGGGAGGACATCCGCTTCACCCAGACGCCCGATGCGCTCTACGCGATCTGTCTCGGCTGGCCGGGCGAGAGCGTCTCCCTCGCCAGCGTACGCATCGACGCCGCGGCGCCCGAAGCCCAAGCGTCGCTCCTCGGGCATGACGAGCCGCTGCGGTTCGAGGTCGTGGACGGCCGGATCACCGTCGACCTGCCCAACCTGCCCGAGGCCGACCGCCCGTGCCGGCACGCCTACACGCTGAAGCTCGAGGGCTTCGAGACCTCGCTCTCCGACGAGGCGCGGTTCGCTCTCGGCGGAGCAACCACCCTCGACGCCGACCACGCCGTACTCGACGGGGAGCGCATCCGCCTTGAGTCGCGCGGCGGGCGAAGCTGCGTGGGCTACTGGGATGACGCGGCCGAGAGCGTCCACTGGCTGGTTCGGATCCCCAAGGCCGGGGAGTACGCGGTGCGGGGCGAGTTCGCCGCCGCGGCCGGCGCCACGCGCGTCACCATCGAGGGCGCCGACGCACCCATCGCCGTCGATGTGCCGGCGACGGCAGGGTGGGACGACTCCACCGACGTGCCTCTCGGGGCCCTGTCTTTCGCTTCCCCCGGCGTCTACCACCTCGTTCTGCGACCGGAGGACCCCGCGACCTGGCGCCCCCTGAACGTGTGGCGCCTGCGCCTCGCTCCGTCCGGCCACTAGCCCACCTGGAAGGCGGACCGCCTTGCTGCTCGTGGCTCTCGCCGCGCTGTCGGCCGCACTCACTCAAACTGCGCCGGAGGCCCCCATGACCCGTATCGACGTCGATGCCGCGCGCGTGATCTCCCACCCGAGCAAGCACATGACCGGCGCCTGCATCGAGGACGTGAACCACGAGGTGTACGGCGGGATATACACCCAGATGCTGTTCGGTGAGAGTTTCCAGGCGCCGGCGTCCCTTCCGGTGGGCCGCCGCAGGCCACAGGCACGGAGGCCTGCGCCACTGGACACCGCGGCCTCCAGGACAC
>CAZCER010000563.1:2326-3718 GCA_964497385.1 uncultured Armatimonadia bacterium
GAGTAATGCCGAAACACGCGACATGGCGGCGATGGACCGGACCGGGCTTGCTCGCAAGCCTTGTTCTCGCCGTCACGGCCCTCGCGGGCGGCGAGACACGAGAGGAGCAAAGCGTGGCCGAAGACCCCTGGCAGGTCACTCAGATCGGGACCTCGCGGGAGGGCCGCGCCATCGAGGCGCATTCGCTTGGCGAGGGGCCCGTCGTGCTGGTGCTCGGCGGAATGCACGGCGATGAGCCCCACGGCGCCTACTGCGCAGCCATGCTGCTCGACGAAGCCGACGAGATCGCCGACCGGGCGCCCGATCGTCGGGTCGTCATCGTCCGGGCCGTGAACCCAGACGGCCTCGAAGCCGAGACGCGCGGGAACGCCGCTCGGGTCGACCTGAATCGCAACTTCCCCACCGAGAACTGGTCGCCCCGGCCCGGGCGCGGACGCTTTCGGTCCGGTCCGCACGCCGGATGCGAGCCCGAGACTCAGGCGGTCGTCGCGCTCGTCGAGCAACTCGAGCCCCAACGCATACTGACTCTTCACGCCCCGCTCGAGGTCGTGAACTACGACGGCCCCGATGACGGCGGTCCCGCCGCCATCGGAGCGGCCTGCGGCTACCCCGTCTCCGCCGACATCGGGTACGCGACGCCGGGGTCGTTCGGAACCTACGCCGGCGTGGAGCGCGCCATTCCGACCATCACCCTCGAGTTCGGCGAGGAGTCCTGCGCCGCAACGTGGGAACGCTGCCGTGAGGCGCTTCTCATCGGCATAGCCCACCCCCTCCGGGAACCGGACGCAGACGACGACTCGACCGACGCGTGAACTCCGACAGGATCCGAGCGTCCGTGCACGAAGCAGAGGACGGTGATCGTGATCCTCTCCGTCGGCCCCGTTCTGGCGATCGCTCTGGCAACGGCGTTGCCCCACGCCGGCTTCGCCGGACGTCCGTTCCCTGGTGACGCCTGCGCCCAGACCGCCGGCGCGGGGCCGTTCAGCGGACGCGGCCGCCAGGAGACCGGCGACACGCTCGTGGCGGCGGCGTTGCGCCGCGCCGCGCACGGCGACCATGCCGGCGCGCTCCTAACCCTGAACCGCGCTCAGACACTGGCCCTCGCTCGCGGAGACCGAGACGCCCTGCTTGCGGTCGGCGTGGCCCGGGCCAAAGCGCTCGCCCTCTCCGGTCGCGCCGATGCGGCGCTCGTCGTGCTCGATGGACTGGCCTCGATGACGGAGACCGACGGCGCCACCCTCCTGGAGGCCAAAGCCACCATCCTTCGGGAAGCAGGCGACGCCGGCGGAGCGTCCGAGGCGCTGCGCGAGGCGATCGGACTTCGCGAGAAGACCGGTCCCGAGCCGAAGCTCGCCGAGGACCTCATCGCCCTCGCCGCCCTCATCTCGGACA
>CAZCER010000564.1:0-1288 GCA_964497385.1 uncultured Armatimonadia bacterium
AGCGCCACGGCGTACTACATCGTGCACAGGGGGTGGACCGTGAGTGGTTCCATGGCGTCAGTGGAGGAACGGCGCCTGCCGGCTCTCAGGCGTGTAGCCGTGGAGTTCGATGCGGTTCCCGTCGGGGTCCGAGAGCCACGACTGCCAACTTTGGTCGGAGCCGAGCGTCGGGTCGGTAACCTCCACGCCCTTCTCCCGCAGTGCCGCGACGGTCGCTTGGAGGTCATCGACCTCCAGGCAAAGGTGCATGTACGAGCCGCCCTCTGGCGGTGCGGAGACGTCGCCTGTGAAGAACTCGAGGAAGCTCCGGCCGCCGACGTGGAGGTAGACCCCGAAGCGCTCGCCGGCGTCGTTCACGAAGTCGAACGCGTGCTTGAGGCCGAGCTTCCCGACGTAGAACTCGATCGTCGCATCGAGGTCGCGGACCCGGTGGCAGGCGTGCGCGAGCGCGGTGATCATCGTGCGTCGTCTCCCGTCTCGTAGCGGTACCGGAACCGCCCGTTCGGAGCGGCGTCGCCCTGGTCGATGAGGTCCAGGATGTCCCCGGACTCGGGGGCATGGTCGATCCACTTGAACTCAAGGGCGAGAGCGCCGTCGCCGAGGCCTAGCAACGCACGGGGGATGGCGAGGTGCATCTCGTTTCCCTGGAACAGGAACTCGGCCTCGCCGACGGGCTCCCAGGTCCAGCCGCCCGTGCTCCGTTCAACGGTAAGCCGGTGGCCAGGGAGCGTCCGATTCACGGCCAGGTCGAAGCCCTCCCAGCCGGAGGTCGGATCGCCGTCGGAGTCGAGAAGGAGCGTCATCCACGTCGGGCCCTCCGGCGCGGTGATCGGGTCGCGTGTGCGGATGTAGCAGTAGACGTTCTCCGCATCGCGGGCGACCTTCGCAAGGACGAAGTCGTTCCGTCCGCTCGTGTTCACATAGGGGCCCGCCGTGTCCCACCCCGGATGGTCGCGATGGGTGGTGTCGTGGCTGTCATCGAGGAACTCCGGCGCTACATCGTCCCACTGCGAGAAGTCGCCGTCGATGCGGATGGTTATCTCCGGTGAGGCGGGCGGAATCGCGCGTACGCCCTTGAAGCGCCGAATGGCCGCGACCATCTGGTAGTAGTAGTTGTCCCCGTGGCCGCCCCGCATGGGCTCGATGTCGCGACTGTACTCTTGGTTGTACTGGTCCACGAAGAACGTGCCGCCGGGCGGAACGGGGTTCCCGAGGAACGGCTGCCCGCCGGCCTCGCTCACGAAGCGTTGCGCGATCCACTCATTCCAGCCGGTGATGAAGAGGAACT
>CAZCER010000564.1:1298-3716 GCA_964497385.1 uncultured Armatimonadia bacterium
CGCGCTCGAGCTGCTCGGCGAAGCAGAGCCCGAGTTCGGGCGCGCGCTCGTCGGGCGGAGGTTGCTTGCCGTCGTGGAAGCTCCGCCCGATGTTCGAGACCGGATGTTGGGCGGTGCAGACGCTGATCTGCTCGGGTCGGTTTGGGTCGTCGCTCCAGCCGGGCTTCTGCGGGTGGTGATCGACCCACGGCCACTTGTCCTTGCCCGTACCGAACCAACCGTTGGGGTCGGTCCACGCCCAGGAGTGGCGCACGGTGAAGAAGTCCAGGACCTCGGGGCTGAGGCCGTCGGTCGGGCTAAGGATGATGGGCTTCCCGCGCCAGCGGAACCACAGCTCGGGGTACTGATCTTTGCTGTAGAAGCGCTCGTAAAGGCCCTGCACGACCTGGGCGCTCCCGGTGTTCGCGAGAAAGGCGATCTGGGGCGTGTCAGCGCCTTCGGCGCGCATCGTGCGGTAGACCTCGCAGATCGTGAGGAAGTTGTGATCGTACGTGAGGGCGTTCGTGACATCGAAGAAGACGGCGTCCACACCCGCGTCGGTGAGCATCTGGGCGTGCTTGCGGATCACAAACGCATCGTCCGCGATGTAGTAGCCGAGACGCGGCTCACCCCACCAATGGAAAGCGTGGAGGGGCCCGTAGGCGGGCGCTTCGGGGTTCTCGGCCGTGAGCTTCGAGATGTCGAAGAGCCCATCGCCCGCGTGCCGCTCGAGCCACAGGAAGTAGAAGACGCCGACGAACTTGCCGTCCCTGGGCGGGCCGCACACGCCGGCGCCGGGCAAGCTGCGTCCCAGCGCGTCGGTCGCGGACCACGTGTCGGCCAGGGCGTCACGCCAGTCGGGATTCATGGGAACGGCCTCCGATCGAGCCACCTGGCAGGGCGTCGGGGGCGCAAGGCCTCCCAGGAGAAGCAGGGCCGCGGCCCCAACCGTCCGGCAAGCGCGCATGGCGGCTCCTTCCAAGCGGTTCGACGGGCGGCTACTCCATCTCGTCGCCGGCCCGCCGTTCCGCGTCCCACTCGAGGTAGGCTCGCACGAAGCTGTCGATGTCGCCGTCGAGAACGTTCTGCACATCCGACCGCTCATGCTCGGAGCGGAGGTCCTTGACCATCGTGTACGGGACCAGCACGTAGGAGCGGATCTGATGGCCCCACGACTCTTCGCTGTGCTCGCCGCGGAGCCTCTCGCGCTCGGCGCGCTGCTTCTGCTCCTCGAGGGCGAAGAGCTTGGCTTTGAGCACCGACATCGCCGAATCCCGGTTCCGCGTCTGGCTGCGCTCGTTCTGGCACTGCACCACGACGCCGGTCGGGACGTGGGTGATGCGCACGGCGGAGTCTGTCTTGTTCACATGCTGCCCTCCAGCGCCGCTGGAGCGGTAGGTCTCCACGCGGAGATCGCCGGGATCGATGTGGAGCTGGATGGCGTCGTCGAGCACGGGGAGGACCTCGACGAGAGCGAAGGCGGTGTGGCGGCGTTTGTTGGTGTCGAAGGGGCCGATTCGCACGAGGCGATGCACGCCGGCCTCACCCCGGAGATAGCCGTACGCCAAGGTTCCCGAGACCTTCAGGGTCGCCGTCTTGATGCCGGCCGTCTCCGCGGGAGTGTACTCGATGACCTCGAGCCCGTAGTCGTGGTGTTGCGACCACTGGGAGTACATGCGCACGAGCATGTCGGCCCAGTCCTGGGCGTCGAGGCCTCCGGCGCGCGCGTGCACGGTGAGAAACGCGTCGCCGTCGTCGTACGGGCCGGAGAGAAGGGCAACGAGGCGCTGGGCTTCGAGGTCCTCGGCGATCGAGTCGATCTCGGCCCCGATTTCGGAGACCATCGTCGCGGCGTCCTCTTCCATCTCGGCGAGCTGAAGGAGTTCGCGCGCGTCGGCGGCGCGTTGCGCCATGCGCTCCCAGGGCTCCACCAGACGGCGGATCCCGCTGAGTCGGCGGGAGTGGCTCTGCGCGGCGTCCACGTCGTCCCAGAAGCCCTCGTGCGTCTGCTCTTCCTCCATGGACGCGATCTGGCGTCGTCTGCCCGCTACGTCAAAGCCGATCACTCAGCTCTTGGATGGTGTGCGCCAGTTCGTCGGCGCGAGCCGACAAGTCGGCTGGTGTCGCCATGCCGTGCCTCCTCCATGGGTGGGCGCGCTCTCCGCCTGCCGCGAACTCCGCTTCGGCTAACGCGGCGCAGTGGAGGGCGGAGGATCAGAACGCGCGATCGTCCGGCGCCGCCCGTCAGTTCGCGGGCGCGCTCTTCTTCATGCAGCACTTCTTGTACTTCTTGCCCGAACCGCAGGGACAGGGATCGTTGCGTCCAGGCTCGTTCGAAGCGCGGATGGGCTGGCGCTTGGTCTGTCCGGGCAGGATCTGCTGTCCGTCCGGGGTGACGGCCGCGCCGCTTCGGGTGGGCAGCACGGGCATGGCGCCGCG
>CAZCER010000565.1:0-3716 GCA_964497385.1 uncultured Armatimonadia bacterium
GCCCCAGGCGTCGAGGGCGCCCGGATGGAGTGGGTCGGTCGTTGTCGGGATGCTCGAGGGCGGTTCGTCGGTGGCCCCCAAGAAGCCCGGCCCTCGCACCCAGTAGACGGCACGGCTCTGGTCGTTCAGGTCAACGCTGTCCGTGCGCCGGGTCGGTGTGGTGACATTGCCGGTGAAGACGTTCCCCCAGGTGAAGCCGGCCACGCCCTGCATGACCCCGGTTCGCCCGGGGAGGTACGGACATCCACTCGCGACATCCGCCCAGACGCACGTGCTGCTTCCCCCCGATTCCTCGAGGATGTCCTGCCGCTGGATGTCCACGTACCGCCATGCGGCGTTGCCGATCTCGACCTCCACGGGCCCGCCGTCGCTGAGCATCTGCGCCGTGAGCCCATCGCCGATCTCCTGCCGGCCGGGGTGGGCGATCTCGGCGTCGTCCCCGCGCGCCGAGGCCGCCGCGACCGGGTGGTTTGCGAGCCACTCGTTGACACAGGCCCCGAAGAGGGCGGCGAACTCCTCGTCGCCGGAGGTGAGGTCCGAGAGCGCGCCGTTGGGGAGGTGGCCTTCCAGATAGGCGACCAGCGGGGCGAACGAGGTGAAGCCCTTCAGTTCCGCGATGCGCGCCGCCGCCTCGGAGGGCTCCAGCGCGATGATCCCCGGTGTCAGGTACAACAGGCCGAGGGCGGTGCTCTCCGCGTCGAACTCCACGGTCGCCCGCACGCCAGCCGCCGTCGCCTGCGGGATGGAGAGGCCCATGCCGCGAACGGCGCCCGCCTCGTCCTGGACGAATAGCAGCTGGGCGCCGATGTCCGAGACCATGGTCGAGAAAGCGCCGGTGGCCTCCACGGGCGTCGCGCCCGCGTGCAGCGAGAGCACCTGCAGTCCGGATCCGCCGATCTCCCCGCTGTTCACGGTCCCTGAAGCGGAGATCGGCGTGACCTTGGGCGACCCGCCATCCGGCGTGCCTCCGCTACCGCCGCCACAGCCGAGAGGAGGCAAAACGAGTGAGGACAGCAGAACCAGTGCAAGACTCACCGACGTGGCAGGGCGCATCCCACGCCTGAGCGCTCTGAGCCGACTACGCAACACCAGCAGCCCCTTCCGGCGAAGGCCCGACCGAGACGGACCATGAGGACCTGCGGAGCCACTCCGCAGACAACGCAGGCTTCGCAGAGGTCCGGCCGCGAACCTGCGGCCTCACCGCCAGAGGACATCGTCCCTGTGCTTGTCGAACCGCTGTGGAGGTACCGCGCAGGAAGGAACTACCGGAGTGAACCGCGAGCCCGGACGGAAACCCAACCTGCTTTTCGTGTTCGCTGACCAACTCGGCCGCAACCACTGCGGCTACGCCGGCGCCGAGACGGCGCGCACACCGAACCTCGATCGGCTCGCGCGCAACGGAGTCGACTTCCGGAACGCCGTCTCGACCATGCCCGTTTGCGCGGCCTACCGGGCGTCGCTTCTGACCGGCAAGCACCCCACCTCGACCGGCATGGTCATCAACGAACTCCGCATGAATCCGAACCACGAGTGCATCGGGCATGTGCTCACTCGCGCGGGCTACGCCACAGGCTGGATCGGGAAGTGGCACCTCTGGGCGAACGAACTCGGGAACCACGATGACCCGAAGAACGCCCACATCCCGCCCGGACCGTACCGACTCGGGTTCGACGGCTACTGGGCCGGGTACAACTTCCACCACCAGTACTACGACGCGTACTACTACGAGGACACGCTGGAGCGGAAGCACTACCGGGCGGGCGCGTACGAACCCGACGCGCAGACGGACATGGCGATCGGCTTCCTCAAGGAGCGCGGGGTGGGCGAGGATCCCTTTGCGCTGTTCGTCTCCTACGGCACGCCGCACGATCCATGGAACGACGCGAACGTGCCGCCGGAGTACCGCGAGATCTTCGCCGGCGCGAGCCTTCCGAACCCGCCCAACTACAAGCCCGAGAACGATCCGCACGCCGACGCGTGGGGGCGGCTCAGCCCGGACGATCGCGGTCGGCTCGAGCACTGGCGCCGGAACTACTACGCGATGACCGCGAACCTCGACGCGAACGTCGGACGGCTCCTCGCCGCGCTGGACGAGGCCGGCCTCGCGGACAGCACGATCGTGGTGTTCACCTCCGACCACGGGGAGATGTTCGGGGCGCAGGGCCGTAGGGCGAAGAACATCTTCTACGAGGAGGCCTGCCGCGTGCCGTTCCTGATGCGGTGGGCGGGCCGGACGCTCGAGGGATACGTGGCCGACACATGCCTCGGGACGCCGGACATCATGCCGACGCTCCTCGGCTTGATGGGTCTCCCCATCCCGGCAGGCGTCGAGGGCATGGACCTCAGCCACCGCGCGCTCGGCGGGGACGGCCCGGAGCCGCCGGCGGCGCTCCTCCAGAACACCGGAGCGTGCGCGGCCTGGGAGGACGGGCACGAGTGGCGCGCTGCGCGGAGCAAGCGGTACACCTACGCCACCTACCGTGTCGATGGAAGCGAACTCCTTTTCGACAACCAGGAGGACCCGTACCAGACGCGCAATCTGATCGGCGACCCGGAGCACGCTCCCACGGCGCACGCGCTCCGCGACTTCACGCGTTCGAAGATGGCGGACCTCGAGGACACTTTCGAGGCCTGCACCTGGTACCGCGACCACTGGACCGACGGGAACCGCAACATCGTCCGGGGGGCGAGGGGGTAGCGGCGAACACGGAGCGGTATACTGCATCAGTGGTACGCGCGTCCTCGGGAGGAGGTGTTGCGATGGCTGCCCACCTGACCGCCTCAGTGTGGCAAGAAGGCGACTGGTGCGTCGCGCAGTGCCGGGAGGTCGAGGTCGCCAGCCAGGGCCGGACCGAGGACGAGGCCCTGCGGAATCTCACGGAAGCGCTTCGGCTCCACTTCACGGCACTGGCAGCCACGGTGGCTCCCGCGGTGCACGAACTGCCGGTGGAAGCCAGTGCCCCTTAGGCCGCTGCCCTACCGCGTAGTTCCGCGCAAGCTGGTGGCGGCTGGGTTCGCACCGCCATCGTGCCACGCCACACCGAGGTGACCGTTGGCACGTTGCGCTCGATCCTCGCCCAGGCGGGCATCGGCGTGGACGAGTGGGAGCGGCTGTAGGGGCGGCCATCGCGGCGGGAGGCCTGGCGGCGAGACGCTCTGACGGTCGTGGCGCCTCAGACGGGCGAGGGGCGGAGGGACTTGGCCCATGGCAGAGAAACGTGAAGACACGCGTCGGCGACACTGTGAACGGACAGACTACGACGCGCGTGGGGCGATGACGCACCTCGAGGACTACGCCGGCAACGACTACTACTTCGAGTATGACGCGGTCGGCTGGAGGACCGTGAAGCAGCTTCCGAACGGGGCGCTGAGCTACTTCGGATACGACAGCGCCTCGCGACAGACGTCGATCCTGAACGTCGAATCGGACATGACGCCGATCTCCGCCACCTACTACGAATGGAACGAAGACGGGTTGCCCACAAGGCAGCGGCGCAGGGGCGACTACGACGTGGATCACGAATACGTCTACGATGATGTGCCCAGGCAGATCGGGGAGAACATCAAGGAGCCCGATGGCACCCTCCTGCACGGGTTCCAGTACTGGTATGACGAGGCCGGCCAGCGCATCCGGAAGAGCGTCTACCCCGATCAGCTCACGTACTACGAGTTCAACGCCGCGAACCAGCTCGTCACGAGCCAGCACTATGACGGCT
>CAZCER010000566.1:0-3713 GCA_964497385.1 uncultured Armatimonadia bacterium
CGGAGCCCTCCAGAGCGGGGCGCGTCCAGGTCGTCTCCTGTCCGGGCCGGCCGAGGGCCGCGAGGCCGCCGCACGGCCTCAGGCAGCGCTCCGCCTCACGCAGCGGCGTCGCATCCGTCCCTTCGGCAACCGCCTTTCCCGACACGACCAGGTTCGCGAAGTAGTTCGGAAGCTTCGTGTCTTCGAGGTCCGCGAGAAGCACCGTCACCCGCGCGCCGTAGAGCCCCGCGGCGAGCAGACGCCGACGCGCCTCCGCCACCGCGTCCGGGTCGCTGTCGACGGCGCACACGCGCAGGTTCGAGCGCTTCGCGATCTCGTACGCGAGTCCGCCGTTCCCGCAGCCGAGATCCAAGCACCAGCCGAGATCGGCGTGCGGGTGGGCAAGAACGGCGTCGGCCGCCTCCGCGTACAGGGCGTTGTTCGGGTATTCGGCGTCACTGGGAGCGGTGGAGACCTCCGTGGACGCACCCTCCGTCGCGAAGCAGTGGATGACCCCTCTGTCGGTGCTGACATACAGACGGCCCGCGTCCGCGGCGAACCCGAGCGGAGCGCCGTCGACCTCGAAGCGCGACGCCAAGCGCCCCGAAGCCAGCTCGATCGTGGCGACCTCGGGATGATCTCTGTCTCCGACCAGGCCCACGACCGCCGTCCCACCCGCCGCGATGACGGCCGGACCCAGAGACTCCCCGAGATCGACCGAGCCGATCGGCGCGCTGGGCTTGCCATCGGTCAGAGGCTCCGAGCGAGGGACCGCGACCAGCTTCGCGCCCGACGCGTAGACCATGCCGTCCGGCAAAGCCGCCATCGCCGAGGAGGGGATGCCGCTTCCCAGAAGCTCGCCGTCGGCGGAGCGGAAGACCTCGGTCTGGTTCAACATGAGGTCGTCCACCGCCGCAACGAACGGTCCCGCGCCGCGTCGGCTGTACTGCTGCAGATGGAAGTAGCGGAACTCGCCATCGTCGAGATCCAGCGCGGCCGGCGTCGCTCGGCCGGTCGGTATGAGGAGGGCGTCCGGACCGACCGCGAGATAGCCTTGGGCCGAGATGCCGCTCCTTGCGAAGGCTCCGGGGTGGGGCTGGGCCATATCCAGGTAGCCGGCCGTATCGTTCAGCCACAGCACCTCGCCCGTCTCCGCATCCAGGGCGTAGACGTAGATCCCCTCGGACGGCCACACGCCGGCCCCGAAGTACACCACACCGTCCGCGACCGTCGGCGCCCCGCGGGCGGGCCAGCGCGAGACGATCCGTTCGTTTCCGAGGACAAGATCCCCCGTCGGCCCTCCGCGCCGCTTCCACCGCAGCTCGCCAGTCGCGGCATCGAGGCAGTAGAGACACCCGTCGTCGCTCGCGACGAAGAGCGTTCCCTCCCAGAGCGCCGGCGCGAACCGCACCGGGCCATCGGTCCAGAACGCCCAACGCTCCGAACCGGTCGCCGCGTCAAGCGCGTACACGCGCCCGTCAACGGTGCTCCCGAAGTAGACAAGGCCGTTCGCGGCAACGACATGGTGCGCCCAGTCAAAGGGCATGCGTGTATCACTGCCCTGCCAGGCGGGCTGCGGAGGATGGAGCGGGCGGTAGGTCCAGGAGAGGTGAAGATCCGGCGCTAAGGGCTCCGGCGTGTAGCCTTCGCGCGTCGGCCCACCGCGAAACTGCGGCCAGTCCGCGGATGCCGAGCCGGCGAGAGCGAAAAGGGCGAGAAGACATAAGCTAGCGCGACTCATCGGCGTCTCCCGGTGTCACGAGTCGTCCCCAATGACACCGTGCTTCCGCCGCAACCAGCCAAAGTCCTGCGGCGAAGGGCGCCTGTGGAGGTCCCGGCCACGTTTGCGGCATACTGCAATCTATGGGTAGGACCATCCCGGAGGGAGAATGCACGATGCGCCGCTCCACCGCCGGCCTCTTGGCCGGGCTTCTGATAGCGACTCTGACGCCCGCGCTCGCGTCCGCAGCCGACGGACGCGAAGTCGCCACCACTCTCGCGGGCGACTGGATGCTCTCGTGGCGCTCCGGCGCCGGCCTCGGGGCCTCGATCCAAGGCGCGCCGGTCGTCCGGCCGCACGCCGCGGAGTTCATCGTCCATGAGGACTGGCGGAAGGTTCACTTCCGGTCCGCCAATGGACGTCCTACGGTCGATCTGGACGAGGTCGGCGGCAAGCCGCTTCTCATGGTCTCCGACTCGGGCGACCGCTTCACCTACTGGCAGACCGTAAGTGTCACCGACGTCGGCTCTCTCCGACTCGACTACAGCTACCACCTCGTAGGTCTTGAGAAGGCCGAACTGCAGCTCCTGTTCGACCTCGACGCCTCCTGGTTCGACGGGGCGGACTACCTCGCGGTGAGTGAGGCCGGGGAGGAGACCACAGGGCGATTCGAACTCCCCGAGAAAGACCGCGTCGACCCGTGGGCCGGGATCGCGCGCCTAACGCTCCGCAGCGCCCGCGGCACGCTGGCGATCGCGTCGGACAAGCCCTTCAACATCCTTTGCCGCCCCACGAGCGCGTCGATCTGGTGGACGCCCGCCTTGGTCGGCGAGGCCGAGTACACGACCGCCGTCGAGTTCGGCGTCGAGCCCGCTCCCGAACTGGGCGGAGGCGTCCGCCTCACCGGGCTTGATTGGTCCGACTCGATCCGCAACGGGACGGCCGAACTTGGCTGCTCGCTCCAGGCCGCCGCCGGCGCGCCGGAGTCGGTCACCGTCACCCTTGAACGCGAAGGGGACAAGGCGACGACCGAGAGCGCCGCGGACACCGTCGCCCTTCCGGCCGGAGGCGAGGCGCGGTGCGCGCTTCCCGTCGCGGCGACCGGATGGCAGACCTTCCGCGCGATCGTGCGCGACCCCCTGGGCGCTGAGATCCAGAGGATCGACCCGCTCTACGCCGAGGTGCGTCCCTACCTTCGCGTGAAGCCGGCGCTCTCGCTCTTCACGCACGAGGAGACGGCCGAGGTGCTCGCCGACGTCGCGGACGATCTTCCGCTCGAAGGCCTCAGTCTGGAACTCACGGGCGCGGGCTCCACCGTGCGGCAGGACGTGACCGCTCCGCGGGAGTCCATGCGCCTTCCGATGGCCGTCCTCTCGGACGGCGAGACCGCCGTTTCCTGCCGCCTGATGCGCGGCGAGGAGGAACTCTGCGCCGCGACCACGACGCTCCGCAAAGCCCCGCCGAAGCCGAACGAGGTGAAGATCGACAACCGGAGTCTCGGGCTCATCGTCGACGGCCTGCCGACCATCCCCGTCGGCTTCTACACCTACAAGCCGGTTGACGAGACGATGGACAGCGAGATCGTGAACGGCTTCAACCTCATCTCCCCATACCATTGGGGCCCGCACAACGCCGCGGACCTCGACAGCATCCAGGCCTATCTCGACCGCTGCGCCCAGATCGGCATGAAGGTGAACTACCACCTGATCTGGGCCGCGCGGGCGGGGCTCACGGAGGAGAACGAGGCGCGCGTCCGCGAGGAGGTCCTGCGCTTCCGCGACCACCCGGCGCTGCTGGCCTGGTACACCGCCGACGAGCCCCCGAACAGCCTGATCGAGCCCCTTGCCCGCATGTACGCCATCATCAAGGAACTCGACCCCTACCACCCGGTCTGCCAGGTGTTCAACCGCGGCGCCGACCACGCCCGCCCGTTCATGGACTCACTCGACATCGCGATGGCCGGGTCGCCTCCGGCCAGACGGAACGCAAGGTATGAACCCGAAGGGACGCAACA
>CAZCER010000567.1:0-3712 GCA_964497385.1 uncultured Armatimonadia bacterium
TGGCTCAGGAGCCCTCTTGGGCCCGGCGGTCGGAAACGAGTTCCCCGTTCACGCCGACGTTCTCCGGCTCGGTCGCGCGGAGCGGGACCACGATGCTGGCGATCCCGAACGCCTCGACGGCCGCCTCGGTCACGGCCTTAACCAGGGCGCGCTTGCGCTCGATGTCGGGGATCTTGGGTCCATGGATGGTCACGACGGGCATGCGGGCATCGCCTCCTGAGCGGGTCGCCGCGCCGCGCGGTCAGGAGCCGGGCGGCTACCGCCCGTCCAGCGCCTTGCGGACGGCGCGGAGGAGATCGTTCCGGGTGGCTGGCTTCTGGACCAGGGGCACATCCTCACCGAGAACGAGGCCCGGCGGGATCGCGCTCATGCTGTAGCCGCTTGCGAACACCGCGCGCAAGCCCGGGCGGCTCTCGCGCATCCTCTCCAGCACGGCTCGGCCGCCCAGCTTCGGCATCATCACATCCAGCACCACGAGATCGACGTCGTCGAGGCGTTCCGCGAACACGCGCAGCGCCTCCTCCCCGTCCGTTGCCGTGAGAACGTTGTACCCGGCCGTCTGGAGGATCGCGGATGAGAGGCGCCGCACGGTTTCGTCGTCCTCGGCCAGCAGGATGGTCTCGGTCCCTCCGGCGACGGGCCGCTCAGCCATGGACTGCTGCGCCGACTCCGCTTCCACGCGCGGGAGGTACACTTTCATGGTCGTCCCGAGCCCGACCTCGCTATAGGCGTGGACCATCCCGCCGTGCTGCTTCACCAGGCCGTACACCGTCGACAGTCCAAGGCCCGTGCCTTGCCCCACGTCTTTGGTGGTGAAGAAGGGCTCGAACGCGCTGGCGAGGGTCGCTTGGTCCATCCCGCAACCCGTGTCCGTGACGGTAAGGAGCACGTAGTCGCCCGGCTCGGCCCACGCATGGGTCTCTCGGAACTCCTCGCCGATCGCGACGTTCGAGGCGCTGATGCCGAGTCTGCCGCCCGAGGGCATGGCGTCCCGCGCGTTCACGCACAGGTTCACGAGAATCTGCTCGAGCTGACCGCGGTCGGCCCGGACTCCGCCGAGGGCGTAGCCGGGCGTGAACTCGATCGTGACATGCTCGCCAATCACCCGACGGAGCATCTTCATGACGTCGGCGATGACCTCGTTGAGGTCCAGATCCTCCATCCTCAGCACCTGACGGCGGCTGAAGGCGAGCAACTGACTCACCAGCGCGGCCGCCCGCGAGCCCGCCTTCAGGATCTCCGCCACATGCTCCCCGGCGGGCGAGCCTTCCTCGATCTCATCGAGGGCCATGTCGCCGTATCCCAGGATCGCCTGGAGAAGGTTGTTGAAGTCATGCGCCACGCCCCCGGCGAGCTGTCCGACGGCCTCCATCCGCTGAGCCTGTCGAAGCTGGCTCTCCAGGCGCTCGCGCTCCTCCTCCTGACGCTTGCGGGCGGTGATGTCGAGATGCGTTCCGCAGGCGCGAAGCGGAGCGCCGTCGTCGGCTCTGCGAATCACGCGGCCTTTATCGAGGACCCAGACCCACTCCCCGGACTTGTGCCGCAGGCGGCACTCCACCTCGTACGACTCGGTCTCCCCTCGGAGGTGCGCCTCCAGCGCCTCCATCACCATCGCGCGGTCGTCCGGGCAGAGTAGGCGCTGCCACATGTCCACCGAGGGCTCGAGTTCGTCAACCTCGTATCCGAGCATCCGCGCCCAGCGCTCGTTGAGGAGCACCTCCCCGGTCACGACGTTCCAGTCCCAGGTCGCGAGATCGCCGCCGAGAAGCGCGAGTTCCATGCGCTGCTCACTCTCACGGAGCGCCTCCTCGGCGCGCTTGCGGTCGGTGATGTCCCTCGCGAGACCCAGCACGAACGGCTCGCCGCCGAGTTCCAGGCGCCCGACGCGCACCTCCACTGGGAACGTCGCGCCGTCACGCCGTCGGTGGAAGGTCTCCACCGTCACCGGACGGCGCGGTTGCAGGCTCCCGACGATCTCCGCCAGAGGGACGGTCTCTCCGCTCGCGGAGCCCGGGTCCACATCGTGAACGCGCATGCGCAGCAGCTCCTCGCGCGTGTAGTCGAGGGCCTCGCAGGCGGCTTCGTTCACATCGACCAGGACGCCGTCCGGGCGAGCCAGGTAGAGGGCGTCGGTGGCCCAGTCGATGACGTTGCGGTAGCGCTGCTCGCTGTCCCGGAGCCGCCGCTGGACCTCCAGTTGCCGGATTCGCTCGAGGCCCATCGCCGCGACCATCTCGGCGAAGTTCACGAGGAAGCCCAGGATGGGGTGGAGATCCGCCTCGGAGATCACCGGGACTTCGCGGAGCGCTTCGAGGTACGCGTCCTCGTCGAACCCGTGCCGGCGTGCACGCGCGCGGAACTCGTCGAAGTTGGGCGGCGCGAGCAGGAACTGCCCGACGAAGACGTTCGCGACGTGCTCGCCTTGCACGGCAACCGCGCTGGCCGCGTCGGTGAGGCCGTTTCTGCATTGGTAGATGCAGTACTCGGGGCCCTGCATCGCCTTGTTGGCAAGGACCGTGTCGCTCTCGATGCAGCGCTCGAGTGTTGCGGGGCATCGCCGATGGAAGTCCGTGCAGATCCGCTGCCATCGCGACCCCACGAGCACGGCTCCCGAGGGGGCGATGATCGCGGCCGCCACGCCGGCCACATCGCAGAAGCTGTCGAGCACCTTCTGGCTCGCCGCGGCGTCAATCAGTTCGGACAGCGCATACCCCATCGGCGCTCCCTCTTCATGGGCGACGCCCGCCAAAGCGCTCCAGGGACGGCCTCGCTCCTATGCCGTCTCCGCGAACCCGCGGCAGTCTTTTCGCCGGCCTTCCGCCGCGTCCTCGCCCCGTCAACGCCTCCTGGCCGCCGGCCCCACCCCCAGGCAGGCCCCGCGCCTCCCCCCAGCGAACAAGACACGCTCCGGAGGAGATGCACCAATGGGTATCACACGCGAAGACGTGGCCCGGGTCGCGCACCTCGCCAGGCTCCACATGGAGCCCGCCGAACTCGACGCGATGCACAGCCACTTCGAGAAGATCCTGGAGCACTTCGGCGCCCTCCAGGCCATCGACACCGAGAACGTCGCGCCGACCTACCATCCGCTCCCGGCCGTGAACGTGCTCCGGGACGACGCGGTCCGCCCGTCACCCGCGCATGACCTCATGCTCAAGAACGCCCCTCGAGCCGATGAGGAGTGCTTCCTCGTACCGCTCATCATGGAGGATGAGTAGCCATGGCCGACCTCACCCTCCTGAAGAAGCCGGCTCACGAGATGGCCGCCCTGCTCGCCTCGGGGGAGGCGTCCTCGCGCGAACTCACCGAGGCCGCCCTCGCCCGCATCGAAGCCGTGGACCCGACCATCAAGGCCTTCCTCACCGTGACGCCCGACCTCGCGCTCGCGATGGCCGACGCCTCCGACCAGGCGCGCACGAAGGGCGAGAAGCTGGGCCCTCTCGCCGGCGTTCCGATCGCCGTGAAGGACAACATGTGCGTCGAGGGCGTGCTCTGCACATGCGCCTCGAAGATCCTCGCGAACTACGAGGCGGTCTACGACGCGACGGTGGTCGAGCGCCTCAAAGGCGCTCACATGCCCATCGTCGGCAAAGCGAACCTCGACGAGTTCGCGATGGGCTCCTCCACGGAGAACTCGGCCTTCTTCCCGACCCGCAACCCACACGACACCGACCGCGTGCCGGGCGGCTCGTCCGGCGGCTCCGCGGCTGCC
>CAZCER010000568.1:0-3711 GCA_964497385.1 uncultured Armatimonadia bacterium
CCCGATCGACGAGGTCGAGCAGGGCAACCTCCGCCGGAGCGGCAAGCTGGGGCCGGATACGGTCACGACCGGCGACACGGCCACGACCACCAAGAGCACTCCGCACATCAGCGCCAACGAGGTCGTGATCCTCCCGCACCGTCTCAACATCCGTTTGGGCGGAGCCCTCCGAAACATCGCGGTGGCGACGGGAAGCGGCGACGAGGCGCGCGCGGCGCAGGAGCGTCTGGTCGAGCGGCTGGACCTCGGCGTCTTCGCCGGGGCCGACGGCCGGACCGAGTATCGGAACGCGATCGACACCAAGCAGTTCTCGGGGCTGCAGGGCTCGATCGTCCCCATCATGATCGCGGCGCTCATCGTGCTGAACACCATGTTGGGGTCGGTCTTCGAGCGCGTGAAGGAGATCGGCACCTACTCCTCGCTCGGGCTGTCGCCGGCCCACGTCGGCTTCCTGTTCCTCGCGGAGGCGGCGGTGTACGCCGTTCTGGGGGCGATCCTCGGGTACCTCATCGGCCAGTCCGTCGCGTGGTTCTCGGTGAACTTCAACTGGCTCTCGGGGCTTCTCGAACTGAACTACTCGAGCCTCGCCGCCGTCGGGACGACGATCATCGTCATGTCCGTGGTGTTCCTCTCCACGCTCTACCCGGCGCGCAAGGCCGCGGACCTCGCGGTGGCCGGCGTGGAACGGCGCTGGAGGCTGCCGGACCCCGAGGGGGACGTTCTGACCGTCGAGATGCCGTTTACGATGCAGGACGAGGAGACCCTCGGCCTGATGGCTTACGTCGCCGAGTATCTCGACGCCCACGCCGATTACTCGGTCGGCGAGTTCGCGACCGACGGCGCGACCTTGCACCGTCTGGGTCCGGGCGAGTCGGATGGCGCGCTCTACGTCTTGCGCTTCAACGCGTGGCTTAGCCCCTACGACCTGGGCGTCTCGGAGGAAGTGGAACTCCGCGTCGTGCCCACCGAAGAGGATCGCGTCCTCGGGGCGCTCGCCCGCATCTACCGCGTGAGCGGCGACGTCGGAGCCTGGGTGCGGTGCACGCGGATGTTCCTGCACCTGCTTCGCAAGCAGTTCCTGCTGTGGAGGACGTTCCCGCCGGCGGAGAAGACCAAGTATCACGAGTCGGGACAGGAGGTGGTGATGGATGGCGAGTCGCGTGCGGCTGGGTGAGGATCTGGAGGAGTATAGACAACTCCTCGAGGCGCCCTCGGAGTTCGAAGACGGCTTCAACCTGCGCTCGGTCGCGGGGGCGCTCTTCATCGGCTTCGTCATGATGCCGGCCTCCATCTACCTCTCCCTCGTCGCCGGCCAGACGCTCGGCTCCGCGGCCCAGTGGACGACGCTCATCCTCTTCACCGAGGTCGCCAAGCGCTCGTTCACAAGCCTCAAGAAGCAGGAGATCTTCGTCATCTTCTACATGGCGGGCGGACTCGCGGCGGCGAACGGCGGGCCGTTCGGCGGGATGATCTGGAACCAGTACCTCCGGACCGACCCGGCCGCCGTGGGTTTCGGCATCGCCGAGAACATCCCCCGGTGGGTGGCCCCGCTGGCGGGCTCGGACGCGCTCGCTCAGCGGACGTTCCTGCATCCGGACTGGTTGGTTCCCGTCGGCATCTCCTTGCTCCTGACCGTGCTCGGGAAGCTGCAGTGGCTTGGGCTCGGGTACGGGATGTTCCGCATCACCTCCGACGTGGAGCGCCTCCCCTTCCCGATGGCGCCCGTGCAGGCCCTCGGCGTGATCGCGCTCGCCGAGTCGACCGGCAAGGAGCAGACCTGGCGCTGGCGCGTGTTCTCAACGGGCGCCATGATGGGGATGGTCTACGGCGCCTTCTGGATCGGGGTTCCGGCTCTCAGTTCCACCGTCGCCACGACGCCGTTTCGACTGATCCCGATCCCCTTCGTGGAACTCACTCCGAACACGCAGAAGATCCTGCCGGCCGCGCCGACGGGCATTTCGACCGATCTCACGTGGGTGCTCTCCGGGGCGGTCATGCCGTTCTGGTCGGTGGTGGGGCAGGCGATCGCGGCGGGCGTGAGCCTCTTCGTGAACCCGATGCTTCACCGCATGGGCGTCCTCACGACATGGCGCGAGGGAATGGAGACCGTCGACACGGCCTTCTGCGCCGACGTGGACTTCTGGATCAGCTTCCGGATCGGCCTCGGGATGGCGCTGTTCGTCTTCAGCGTTGGGAACATCGTCGTCAGCTACCTCCAGGCCAAGCGAGCGGGCTCGGCCCGAGCGGACGCCTACCGACCACCGGTTTCGCGCGGCGACATTCCGGTCTACGTGATGGTGCTCTTCTTCGTTGTCTCCACGATCGGCTACGTGTGGCTCTGCCACAAGCTCGTGCCCGACTTCAGCCTCGTGTTTCTCATCATATTCGGGTTCATCGTGACGCCCGCGGAGTCGCTCATCTCGGCGCGGATTCTCGGCATGGTCGGCCAGTGGGTCGGCATCCCGATGCTGAGAGAGGGCACCTTCATCCTGAGCGGCTACAAAGGCGTGGACATCTGGTTCGCGCCGATCCCGCTCGCCGACCTGGGGCAGACGGCCCAGAGCTTCCGAGTCGTCGAGTTGACCGGCACGAAGCTGTGGTCGGTCATCAAAGCGGACCTCTTGGTCACCCCGATCGTGATCATCTGCGGCTTCGTGTTCTGGCAGTTCATGTGGCGGCTTGCGCCGATCCCGTCGGTGCGTTATCCGGACGCGGAGCGGATGTGGCCCCTGCGGGCGCTGCAGCAGACCTTCTGGATCACCGCGACGCGGGAGGGCGACTCGCCCTTCCTGCGGGCCTTCGACATGCGCAAGGCGGGCCTCGGCTTCGGCGTCACGCTCAGCGCTCTGGTGGGCATGACCGCCCTCCGGATGCCGGTTACGCTCGTGTACGGGTTCGCGCAGGGCATGGGGTCGCTGCCGCACTACACGATTCTGGCGCTCCTCGGAGCGCTCTTCGGCCGGTTCTATATGGAGCGACGCCTCGGCCGGGCGACATGGCGGCGTTACTCCGTCGTGCTGCTCGCGGGATGGAGCTGCGGCCTCGGGCTCGTGGCGCTCGGCGCGGCGGCGCTCGCGATGATCACGACGTCGGTTTCGCACATGCCGTACTGACGGACACTGGGCCGGATGGGGCCCCTACCCCATTCGGCCCCTCCAGACCGCGCCTGCACAACCGACGTGGGAGAACGCATGGAGGACGAGCGGACAATCGAGACGCCGAGCGAGGGGGCCGGACTCACGGTCGCCCCGCGCGCGCGCCTGACCGCGCGCAGCCTCGCGCTCGGGGTGGCGCTCTCCATCTTCAACGCCTACTGGGTGGCGGTGATGGAGGTGCGCTGGTACGTGCTGGACGGCACGTGTCTGCCGCTCTTCGTCACGCCGATCTTCACGCTGCTTCTGTTCGCGTTCCTGAACCGCGGGTTGGAGCGCGTCTTTCCTCGGTTCGCGCTCAAGACGCAGGAGATGCTCACCATCTACATCATGATGGTCGTCTCCTGCGCGATGGTCGGACACGACACGCTCGCGAACCTCATCGGGACCATCGGCCACATGGTGAAGCACACCACCCATGAGAACCGGTGGGACACGCTCTTCGGCGGGCTCTACCCCGACTGGATGTGGGTGCGCGACGAGAAGACCCTCGTGAAGTTCTATGAGGGCGGCAAGCGGATCCCGTTCTTCGAGTTCTTCAGCCTGGATCTGCTGCGCG
>CAZCER010000569.1:0-3668 GCA_964497385.1 uncultured Armatimonadia bacterium
GACGGAGTACACGTCCTCTCCGGCAAGCGAGAGTCGGGGCACGCCGTCCTCGACGACCACCCTTCCAACCACGGCTTCCGGCCTGCCCTGAGCGGCGCTGGAGCCGCGGGACGGGGCGGGAGCGTCCGCGAAGAGCAGGATGGCCGCGGCCTCGCGGACCCGCGCCAGGGCCTCGGAGGGGGCGCCGAGCTGACGGGCGGCCTCGTCGATCGGCGCGCTGTCGTCGAGGATGAGTTCGCGCAACTGCTTCTCGGAGAGTCCGTAGCGTTCCACGAAGCCGGCGATGAGGGCCTGGGTCCGCTCGGGGGGCGCCGGCGTCGCGCGGGCCGAGTCGGCCAGCGCGACGCTGACGGGCCCGTGAGGCTCGGCGTCGTCGCTGTCGGCGAGGACGCGGCTTGCGTACCGCGAGATCCGCGAGGCGTCCGCCTCAGGCATGCGGTGCTTGCGGGCAAGCGCGGCGACTCCGGAGGGCCAGGCGCGCGCGAACTCCTCCAGCCATCCGGGCGCCTCGGCGACGCCGCACCGGCGGATCAGCGGGAGCACGTCGGAGTCGAGATAGGCGCGGTATTCCTCGGCGGGAATGCGGCCGCGCAACGCTCTGCGGCGGATCGCGCCGACATCGAGGAGCTTGCGGAAGAGCGGAGCGCTCTCCAGGTCGGACACGGCGAGGCGAAAGTCGTCCTCGGGCAGCGCAAGCGTCTCGATCGCGTCCATGGGGCGGCGTCTCGCCCTGGGCGCGGGGCGCGGCTCGATTCGGATGCGAGGACCCACGCGCATCGCGGAAGCTCCCGAGTACGGCGGTCTGGTGCGTCAGCTCTCCTAGAGCGGGGCGCTGACCCTGGCTCGGAAGATCATCTCGAGGCTGGTGATGGCCGCCGAGGCTCCGAGGCTCGTGTCTGTCTTGTCCTCAGTGATCAGGTAGAGAAAGAACATGTGGTTGCCGTCCGCAGGCGTGGCCAATCGGCAGAGCTGGTCGCCGTTCAGGGGCGCGATGTTGGTCAACTCGCGGCTCTGACCGGTCTGCAAGTCGTACTCCACGAGCGGGTGCGCCTCCTCGCTCTCCAGCACCTCGGCGCGCGTGAGGTCGCCTCGGCCGCTCACGAAGAGCCGCACGCGAGCGGCCTGCGAGGCGCTGACGTCGAAGTTCAGCTTGCAGGACGCGATGGAGCGGATGTCCTGGGCGTTGTTGGTGTAGGTGGTGTTGTCGTCGAGGTCGACCATCGCGACGTCCATGCCGCCGAACTCCCGCGGGACGATCGGCACATCGGCCAGGAAGTCCTGGAAGCCGCCGCCGGGGAACTCGACGAGCACCTGCACCGGCGGCGCGTCGACGGGGTAGCCGGCGAACGCGAAGAAGCCGTTGATGTCGGGGCGCGTGGTGGCTCCGTCCACGCCGGGGATGCTCACCACAACCGACGTCGTCGGCACGGCGTAGCCCTCCTCTGGCTCGGGGCTCTGCGAGACGACGGGGCCGCTCGACTGACGCGTTGAGGCCGACGCGCCGGTCGGGGTGAAGACGTAGCCCTGGACGTAGCCGATGAGCGACGTGTCCGGGCTCGCGCTCAGGGCGCCGACCGACTGCGTGATGGTGACGTCTACGGTGATCGGGGACGAGACCCCGCAGGCGCCGACGCCGATCGCGAGAGCAACCGCTCCCACCAGTACGAGCAGGTATCTGAGGTGCACGCCGATCTCTCCCTTGCCGATTCGCTCAGTAGTCTGACGCACGGGGCCGCGAAACGACTCACTCGCGACCGAGCGACGCGTGTGGCGTCAAAGGTGAGCGCGGCTGAGCCCCGAATGGAGGTTACTGGTACGGGGTCCGTCGCGGGAGGTCATCATGCAGGATGTCGTGGCGTTCGATCGGACCGCGCTGGAAACGCAACGCGAGGCGCTCTTGGCGGAGATGGTCGCGTCCGCGGCGCGCGATGACGCGGGAATGCTGGGGACGAGGCCGTGGGCGCCGGATCGCGCCGCGGCGGAGGGCTTCCTCGACGCGGTGATCGGCTGGCTCGAGGCCGGGCCGTCATGCGCGCCGCCGGTCGAAGCGCTTCTCGGCCTCCCCGGGGTGTTGGCCTTCGCCTCCGTGGTGGAGTCGCGGCTGCCGGAACTCGCGTGTCGCGCCGACCAACTCAAGACTCTGGTCGCGGCGCTGGCGCGGTTGGGCGCCGCGGTGCGGCTCCGGGCCGACGGTCGGCTCGGACGGACGACCGAACTCGAGGATGTGCTCATCGCCTACCTAAACGCCATGCACGCGGTCTCCTCACCCATGAACGTCGTCACGCTCGGCGTGGACATGGCTCGGATGCGCCTGGAGGCGGGCGATATGGAGGGCCTGGAGCAAGCGCTGCGGACCATCGAGCAGGGCGCGGCGCGGGTGATCGAACTGCGCCGCTCGGTGGCCGATGAAACCCCGGAGTGGGCGCACGAGCTGCGCCGGGCCAGGGCCTCGGCCGGAGGGTCGCCGGACCGATGATCGCGGACTTCGTCGCTGCGGCCACGAGCCTGTGGCAATACTGGAACAACCCGTTCCTGTTGCGGAGCTTCCGCTCCGACTGGCGAGGCAAGAGCTGGATCACCTCCTTCGGGGCTCAGTTCGCCGGCTTGGTCGTCCTGGTTCTCTTTCTCTCCGCCCTGCCGCTCGCGTTCGGCCCGGTCGGACTGGCCGCGCACTGGGGCGGCTCGTGGGGCGGCTTCGCGATCGTCTTCCTTTGCCTCCTGCACTTCTTCATGGTGCTGCGCGGCGCCGGCGCGGGACGGCGCCGCGAACTCCTCACCGACGAGGCGCGGCGCGGCACGCTCGAATCGCTCTTGGTTACGCCGATGAGCCGCGCGGACATCATCCTCAAGAGCACCGTCTACGCGTTCCTGCAGGCCGGGGCGCTCGCGCTCGTCGCGCTGCCCGTGTATCTCATCTGCGCCGCGACGGGCGATGTGAGCTTGGCGACCATCTTCAGCCTGTACGTGGTCTTCCTGCTTCTGGCGTTCCGGCCGGCCATCCGCCTGCGCCACTCCGTGCTCGCGCATACGCGTTACCAGCAGGCGGCGTTTCTGCTTGCTCTCGCGACGTTGATTGTCGGCTGGCTGGTCGTCGCCAAGGGCGGCGACTGGTGGGAGGCCCTCCACAGCGGCGGCATCCTGTTCACGTGGGTGTACGAGATGGCCGCTTGGCTCGGCGCGCCGATCCCCTGGTTCGGGCTCCGCGTGCCGCCGATCGTGGTCGTGGTGCTGTTGCACCCGCTCCACCTCACGTGCGGCATCTTGATGGCGTCGGCCGAACTCGAGGCCGAGGGGCGCGCGTATCTCGAGGCCCTCGCGAAGGTGCGGTTCTGGTACCGGCTCCTGCTGGGGCTCGCGATCCTCGGGTTCCTGTGGACGCCGGTTCTGGTCGAGGGCGACCTTGCCGGCTATCTGGGTCTATCCGGCGGACCGGCCGGGGCGTTCGCGTTCGTCGTCTCGGCGATCGTCGCGGTCGTCGCCGGGAGCGAGACTCTCGAGACCGCCAGGACGCGTCTCGACCTCTGCGCGGGCCTCGGCTGCCGGCTGCGGTTCGGTCGCTCCGCGTGGGCGCACATCATGGGGGGCGTGTTCCAGGCTCTCTCGGCGGTGTTCGTCATTCCGGTGGTTCACCTGCTCGGGTGCGTCGCCGGCCTCGCGCACCCCTATCC
>CAZCER010000570.1:0-3663 GCA_964497385.1 uncultured Armatimonadia bacterium
GACCCTCGCGCGACGAATCCGCCTTGGCCTTCTTGAACACGTTCGGGCGCACCGTGGACATCTGCGGGCGCGCCTCACGACAGAGGATGCTCGCCATGATGTTTCCGCCGAAGGCCGGTCGGGTCTGGAGCAACAGCGGCTCCTCATCCCAGATCGAGAGGCCCGTGCAGTCCGCCGTAAGGCCCGCGCCGACGCGCGCGGCAAGGCGCGACCCGAGGTCGCGACCGGTGGGCGTGGCCGAGATGAGCACCATCTCCGGCTTGCGCTCATGGATGAGCCCCGCGATGACCGAGCAGTACGGCCCGGTGCGGTAGCGCGCGAGGACCGGGTGCTCGACGGCGTAGACGTTGTCGCCGCCGAAGGCGATCAGGTCCCTCGCGAGCCCGTCCACGCCGTCGCCGAGGACAACGGCGGAGAGTTCGCAGCCGCGCGCGTCGGCGAGCTTCCGGCCCTCGTTCATGAGTTCGATCGTGCCGCTCTTGAGAACGCCGTCATCGGTCTCGGCGAGAACCCACACGCCGGACCAGAGGCTCGTGTCCACGTCGCCGCGCTTCGGCAGTTCCACGACGATCGCGTCCACGGGGCAGACCGCGACGCACTGCCCGCAAGCGTTGCACTGGGCCGTAAGCATCGCGACGCCGTTCTCGACCACAACGCCCTCGTAGGGGCACGCCTTCACGCACAGGCCGCAGCCGGTGCAGAGATCGTTCTTGATGATGAGTGCCATAGGTAGTTCGCTCCAGGTGGGTTGGCGGTGTCCGCAATCAGGCGGTGGGCACCAAGACGACCTTGAGGCCGTCCTCGGTTTCCATCTGCTCCTCCAGGTCGACCAGCCCTTCGTAGATCCTCAGGTCCAGAGCGACACCGTCGGGAAATGAGATGGGCGCGTAGTACCAGTCGTCGTCTTGTGTCAGGCCATCGTCCCGGACAAGCACGGGCGGCCGTCCGGGCGGGAGTTGCTCCAGACGTCGGCGCACGACCGCCAGGACGTCCTCAACGGTGAGTGTCTTGGTCATCGGTTCCGCACCTCCATCATCCGCAGCAGGCTCTGGGAGTGCCGAAGGGCCTCACGAGCTGTGCTCTTGTCCACCGACTGGGCCGGTCTGTAGTCCGCGTCTACACGCATCCCACGCAGGGCCTTAAGCCAGATGATGACCAACCTGACCTCCCAGTCCTTGAGATGGGTAGCTACCTGCCTGTTCCGCACCCACTTCTCGAGTTGCTTGTGCCGCGGATTGTGCCAGCCCACTGGCATGCTGAGCCCCGCATCGAGCGCGCGTGCGGTCACAGCGCTGTACACAGCATAGTAGCTCCGACTGACGCTGCTGCGCCAGTGCCCTTGGTCCGCAAGGCGCTGAGCGGCTAGCCTGGCGTCCCGAGCCATCTCATCCCATGTCGCCACAGCGGGACCCTACCCTCCCCCGATCGAGTTCTTGATGTCGACCAGTTCGCCGGCGAGTTCCCGGAGCATATCGGGCATCTCGCCCTCGAGCATCCGGCCGCCCTGGCGTCGCTCCGGAGGGAAGACCTTCCAGACCACGGTCGGGGAGCCGTCGAACCCGAGACGGTCGGGATCGGCCTCGATCGTGTCGGCGTCCCAGCGCTGGATCTCCCGCTTGCGGGCCTTCAGGACGTTCTTCATCGAGGCCCGGCGCGGGTCGTTGATCTGCTTCACCACGGTGACGAGCGCCGGCAGGCGGCACTCGACGACCTCGAAGGAGTCCTCGAGCATGCGCTTCACGATGAGCTTCTTGCCCTCGACGCCGACCTCGATCGCGAACGTCGCTTGGGCGATGCCGAGGTGCTCGGCGATGCCCGGACCGACCTGCGCGGTGTCGCCGTCGATGGCTTGCTTGCCGCAGAAGATCAGGTCGACGTCGCCGATCTTCTCGATGGCTTTCGACAACGTGTACGAGGTCGCCAGCGTGTCGCTTCCGCGAAAGCGCGCGTCCGTGAGAAGGATCGCGTCATCGCAGCCCATCGCGACGGCGTCGCGCAACACGGTCTCGGCCTGGGGCGGACCCATGCAGAGAGCGATGACCTCGCAGTCGCCCTCGACCGACTCCTTCACCTGCAGCGCCGCCTCAATGGCGTTCTCATCGAAGGGATTGGTCTCCGACTCCACGCCCTCGCGGATCAGCGCGTTGGTCTTCGGGTCGATCCTGACGTTGGTCGTGGCAGGGACCTGCTTGATGCACACCACGATCTTCACGTTCCGGTCCCCTTTCGTTCGCTTCGCGCGGGTCGCTCGAAGGCGCTCCCGCGACACCACAAGGCGGCGGACCGGTCCGAAGCCGGCCGCCGCCGTGTGCGCTCGTTCGTCGCATCGCCGCGGGCCCGGCGGGCCCGCGCGAGGGGCTAGTTCTCTTTGAGAATGTGATTCGCGATGACGAGCCGCTGGATCTCCGAGGTTCCCTCGACGATCTCGAAGAGCTTGGCCTCGCGCATCAAGCGCTCAACCGGGAACTCCTTGGTGTAGCCGTAGCCTCCGAGGACCTGCACGGCCTGGGTGGTCGTGCGCATCGCGACCTCGCTGGAGTAGAGCTTGGCCATCGCGGCCTGCTTCTCGAACGCGTGGCCTTGATCCTTGAGCCACGCCGCCTGCATGCACAGGAGCCGCGCGCACTCGATCTCGGTGGCCATGTCGGCGAGCTTGAACTGGATGGCCTGGTACGAGGAGATGGCGTTCCCGAACTGCACGCGCTGCCTCGAGTAGGCCACCGCGTGCTCATAGGCGGCCTGCGCGACGCCCACGGCGCCGACGCCCATGCCGATGCGCCCGACGTCCAGCGTGTTCATGGCCACTCGGAAGCCGCGCTTTTCCTTCGCGAGCAGGTTGCACGCCGGAACGCGGCAATCCTGGAAGATCAGCTCCATGTTCGGCAGCGACGGGAAAGCCATCTTCTTCTCGTTCTTGCCAAAGCTGAAGCCGCTTGTGCCCTTCTCAACGATGAAGGCGGTCAATCCCCGGGCGCCTCGGCCGGGCTGCAGGTTCGCGATGATGACGTAAGTCTTCGCCTCGCCCCCGTTGGTAATGAAGATCTTCGTGCCATTGAGGACGTAGTCGTCGCCGTCCTTCTCGGCCGAGGTCTGCACGTTGCCCGCGTCCGACCCCGCGTTCGGTTCGGTGAGCCCGAACGCGCCGATCGACTCGCCCGTCGCGAGCGGGGCGAGGTACTTCTTCTTCTGATCATCGGTGCCGAAGAGCATCAGCGGGTACTGCGCCAGCATGTGGGCGCCGAAAACCGCGCCGGTCGTGGTGCAGGCGCGCGAGAGTTCGATCCCGACGGCTCCCCACGTCAGGAAATCCATGCCGAGGCCGCCGTACTCCTCCGGCACCGGGATCCCGAACACGTCAAGCTCCTTGAGCTTGTTCACGTTCTCGGTCGGGAACACCCCGGCCGCGTCGGTCTCCTCGGCCTTGGGGCGCAACTCGTCCTCGCAGAACTCGTGGACGGCGTCGATGACGGCTTGTTGGTCGTCGTTGAACAGAAAGTCCATCCCGAATGTCTCCCTCCGGATCAGGCTTGGGTTCGCTTCGCTCTGCCTCCGGCGGTATGGGAGCCGGCGCGGCCGCAGGGACCGTCCACGGGCTAAGCGCTGCGCGGTCGTCGCGTGCAGGTAGTACAACATCGCAGGGCCCGGCGCAAGGGCCGGGCCCTG
>CAZCER010000571.1:0-3659 GCA_964497385.1 uncultured Armatimonadia bacterium
CGCCGTGGCGTTCACGCTGACGCTGAGGGTCCGTTGTCCGGACCCGGACGACGGGGTCACGCTGAGCCAAGTAGCGGCACTACTCACTTCCCACTGCAAGGACCCGCCTCCGCTGTTGCTCACATTGATCTGGGCGGCTCCGCTCGATTCCGTGAAGCTGAGGCTCGCAGGCGAGACAGCGAGTTCCGGACTCTCATCGGGTGGGTCGCCAACGACCACCGCTAGCGAAACGGATGCGCTACCGCCGTCCGACGTGATCCGTACGGATGAGCTGTGAGTGCCGGCGTTGAGTCCTGCGCGCTGGATGGTTACGGTCACCGCCCGAGACTCCCCGGCCCCAAGAGCGCCGCTCGAGGGCTGCAGGCTCACCCAAGAGTGCATGCCCTCTGCCTGCCACGTCAGCGGACCCAGCCCCGTGTTGCGGATCGTGAACGTCTGCGTTGACGTGTCTGCGCCGAAACTGAGGGCGGCCATGCTCACACTCAGCTCGCCCTCCTCGTGCTCTGGGCAGCCTTGCCCACCGACGCAAAGGAGAACGCACATGAGGAGGCCAACTCCCGTAAACGCTGCCCTCCACGCTCGTCTAGTCATCTCCGCTCCTTTCATGCCTCGCCGCCCAACCTCCCGATGCCTTGTATCGCCGTCCCCCCCCTCTGTTGCATTCCGTTCTGCGGGGGCATTGTCGGCGCGGGATCGGGGCGGTAGACTCTCGCTCGGACGACGGCGCGCCGCACGCGGTACGCAACACCCGGAGGTCGGGGTGCGATAGGGGATGTACGGGACAACATCCGAGGAGCGCGCACGGGGCCGCGTCGAGCGGTGGCACGCGGCTTGCCACGAGGAACTCGTACGAGCCCTCGGACAGCGCGTCCGTCAGGAGGACGCGGAGGACCTCGCCGCCGTGAGCGCCCACCAGGCCGCTGAGTACTGGAAGCGCGAGGTGGCCGACGGGCGCAGGACCTGGGAGAGCATCGGCGAGGGCGACTGCCGCGGCGTCGCCAAGACGATCCTCCGGCGTCGGTTGGCCGACCTCGTCGAGGGCGGACCCGACGACCTGCCCGGCGACGAGCCCATCCTCGACGACGCCCTTGTCGCGGAGGACGACGTGTTCGCGCAAGTCGCCACCAGACTCGACGAGCAAGCGCTCCTCGATCTCATCGCTCTGGAGCCCGCGAAGCGGCAGTGGCCGCTGCAGAGGATCGCCGTGCTGGGCGATACGCGCGCGGAGGTCGCCCGCGATCTCGGCGTCGATAGAGCCACGGTCGGCCGCTGGATGCAGGCCCTGGCGGCCCGGATCGAGCGCGAAGCCCGGCGCGAGAGAGGAGGCGCGGCCCGATGAGCAACGGCCCGTCCACACCGACGCCCGCAGCCGGCGAACACCTCTCTCCGACGACCATCCGCCGGCTCGCGCAAGGCGGCCTGGCCCCGGAACTCGCGAAAGAGGCGCTCGCGCATCTGCGCCTCTGCGGGGCCTGCCAGCAAGCCGTCGATCAGGCCTACCGCGTGCGCTACACGGACGTGGGAGCGCGGCGTCGCCCTGTTCCGAAGTCCCTCGTTCGCGTGCTCGCGGCCGCGGCGCTCCTGGCAATAGGGGCGATCCTCTGTCAGGTCGTCACCGCCCGGGGGCTGCTGACACGCCAGCGGCTCGACCGCCGTCCCTTCAGCGCGGGCTTGGTGGAGTACGATCGCGAGGGCAGCGGCAGCGGGGTCGCCGTGGTCTACACGGACAGCGGCGTCATCCCCCTCGCGCCGGAGGCTCCGGGCCCCGACGACCTCGAGGGTCGCCACTACCCGAGCCCTCCGTCGCCCGTCGACCCAACCGTGCTGCCCACCACCCGAACCGACCGGCGAGACCTCATCGTCGGCTCGCGCTCCACATACCGTCCCCGCGGACGGGTGCATCTCGTGCGCTGGGAGCACCGAACGAACCGCTTCCAGTGCGTGTACGTTCTCGACATCCTCGACTACATCCCGAACGCCAAGGCCGAGACGCTGCGTGACATCGCGATCGAGCAGGTCGCCGTGGCGCGGTCGCGTCGGCCGGAGGAACTCCCGCGGGTTCTCGTCTGGTGGCGCCACCATGATGACGATCACGGCGGGGTGAGTGTGTTCAGCTACGACCAGGACGCCGGGGACGACCCGCTCCTCTACCACGGAACCGTCTTCGCCTCTTCATGGGCGTTCCCGGTCAGCCCGCTGCCGGCGTTCGAACCCGTCCTGCGCACCCCTGAGGGCGAGCATGATCTGATCCCACTCGTCTGGCGCGTGAACACGCTCCTCGCGGGCGAGGGCATCGTTCCCCGGCCCGATGACGGGATTGGCGTGGGCGTCACGCTCATCGACCCGTTCACCATCGCGGGCGATTGCGTGAGTCCGTTCGCGGCTCCGGAGTTGCCCGAGGAGTTGGACCTTCCAACCGACCACGGGCTCGGGAGTTGGCTCATCCCGCGGTTCGCGCCGTATCCCGATGCGTCCACGACCCTGTACGTCGCTCAGGAAGTGCTCGCCGGTGGTCGCCTGATGCTCCACGTCAACACCCAGGCGTACACCCTCGACGCGGTGGAGGTCTCTCTGGAGTACGACGGCTCGTGCGACATCTGGGATGAGGCCGTCGGCGATGATCTGGAGGAACGCGGGGAGGCTCTCTTCCGAGACCAGGTCCACCCCATCGGCCCGCCCGGGGACGACCCGGTGGCGCCGCCCGACGCGGACTCGATCGACGGTCTGCTCGCCGAGGACCGGCAAGCCTGGCAGGAGCTGTACCGGACCTACGACCGCGACCACACGAGCGCGTCCTACCGGCAGCGACTCGACGACTACTACGCCCCCCACTAGAGTGCCCTCGGCGCCTGGCCGCGGATCTGGCCTCGTTGGTGAGGCTCCCCCTGAGCGCCCGATGCTAACGAGGCCGCGGCCGGTGGCGTCGCGCGTCACTCCCCCGGCCGCACGTAGTAGGCGATCCCGCCGCCGCTTGACTCACCGCCCTTACCCCCGGCCTTGGGACGCCGGAGCGACGCGACGCGGTTGCCGCAGTTGCCCTCGATGGTGACGATCTCGCGGGTAGCCGGGTCGTAGGCCTCGACCATCCCGATGTGGTGCCCGGTCTCGAACGACGTGCACGGCCCGATGAGGAAGAGGTCGCCTGGCTCGGGCGTGTGGCCTGCGGCTGGGTGTATGCACCGGTGCTCGCGCGCCCAGGTGGCCCAGCCGTAGACGGACGCGAACCCGTTCACGGAGAGCCTCAGACCCGCCTGCGTGTACCACTGCCATGCCGCCATCCCGCACCACGGCTGACCGAACAGTCCGAATGGCTCCTGGATGGCGTCCACGGAGTGCTTCGCGTCCATCCCTGGCGAGGGCCCGCCGCGGTTGCTCCCCGCCGGACGCTCGATGACGTTGGCCGCGTGGTACTGCCGGGCGATCGCGAGGGCGCGCTGGGCGAGCCCGGGCGCCTTGACATCGGGGGGATGAGCGCTGGCCGCGTTCCGCAGCGCCCAGAGGGTGAGAGCCCCGACCTGGCCGTCGACCTCGAGCGGGGCCCCGGTCTCATCCGAGTGGGCGGCCTGGAACCAGCGCACCGCCTCCTCGGTGGCTGGCCCGAACTCGCCATCCACGTCGAGCCGCGGCTTCCAGCCGCAGCCGTTGAGCAGTTCCTGGAT
>CAZCER010000572.1:0-3653 GCA_964497385.1 uncultured Armatimonadia bacterium
GGGCGGGCGAGGCTGTCATCCATGTACGTCCACGAGGGCTCTTCCTCCGTGGGGTCTTCGAGACGGGACAGCGTGACGACGCCCTCCGTCTCGTCGAGTTCGACGCGCGTGTAGCACCCCTCCGCGATGGCGCGGCCCCGAGCCAGTTGGATCGCGCTCACGATCATCCGCGCGCCCGTCCGCAGGCGCTCGGTGCGCAGAGATCCGCTGAAGCTCGGAACCGCCAAGCCGGCCAGGAGCACCATGATGACCATGACGACCATCAGCTCGGTGACGGTGAAGCCGCGACGGCTACTCCGTGATCCGCTCCCAGTTGTTGATGTCGTCATCGGTGCCTTCTTTGCCGTCCTTGCCCAGGGAGAAGAGATCAAACGTCTTGCTGTGCCTGCCCGGGCTGCGGTACACGAAATCCCTGCCCCAGCCGTCCTTGGGGACGACGTCCAGGTACTCGCCCTTCCAGCGCTCGGCGTGCTCGCCGCTCGGCTTGGTGACGAGGGCCTGCAGGCCTTCCGACTGAGACGGAGGATCCTGGCAATGGATCTCGTACTGGGTCACGGCCTGCTCGACGGTCTTGAGCTGGGACTTGGTCGTCGCAATACGCGCCTCCTCGATCCGCTTGGGGACGACCGTGACGGCCATCCCGGCGAGCAGAACGATGATGACCATGACGACCAGAAGCTCGGTGAGCGTAAAGCCTCCGCGACGGATGATCCGACCTCTGTTGCGCATGACTTATCCTCCCACAATTCGCCCTCGAGCACTGGCCGCGGATCGCGGCCCGTCCTTGTCCGCGGGGGCGTCAACGGTGCGTCTACGCGCCGCTGCTGACGTTGAGCTGGAAGATCGGCAGCAGCATCGCGGAGATGATGAAAAAGACGATCGCGCCGAGCGCGACGATGATCAACGGCTCCAGAAGCGACATGACGGCCCGGACGGTGTTGGCCACCTCGCGATCGAACGTGTCCGACACCGACTTCAGGACGCCCTCCATGTCCCCGGTCTCCTCCCCCAGCGCCACCATGTGGATGACGATGGACGGGAAGTGACCCGTCTCCTCCAGCGGAGCGTGAATCGTGTCGCCCTCGCGCACCTTCTCCCGCGCCTTGTCCAGCGCCTGCGCCACGACCTCGTTGCCGACCACGTCGCGGACGACGGAGAACGCGGTCAGCACATCCACGCCGCCGTGCAGGAGCGTCCCGAACGTCCGCGCGAAGCGCGCGATCACGACCCGCTGCGTCAGCTTGCCGAAGAGCTTGTTCCGGAGCTTCAGGCGATCCACCACAAGCCTGCCCGACGGCGTGTTCGACCACATCTTGAACAGCGTCACGAGACCGATGAGGCCCAGAAGGACCCCCCACCACCAGCGACCCATGAAGTCGGAGACGCCGATCAGAATCTGGGTCGGAAGCGGGAGCGCTTGGCCCAGATCCTCGAAGATCGTCTTGAACCGCGGAATGAGAAACGTCACCAGAAGCGACACGGCGAGCGTGCCCACGATCACCAGCATGATGGGGTAGGTGAGCGAGGACATGATCTGCGAGCGCTGCGCGCGCTCCATCTCCTGCAGTTCGGCGAGCCGCGCGAGGATCTCGGAGAGCTGACCGGAAGCTTCGCCCGCGCGGATCATGCTGACGTAGACGCGCGGGAAAACACGGGGGTGCTTCGCCATCGAGTCGGCGATCGAGGAACCGCCCGAAACGTCGGAGGTGACCTTCTCGAGCACCTTCACGAACACCGCGCTGTCGGTGTGGTCGGTAACCGCCTTGAGGCTCCGTACGACCGGAAGCCCCGCGCGCACCAGGTCGGCCATTTGGCGGCTGAAGGTCGCGAGATCGCCCTGTTTGACCCGATGGAAGAAGCCAATGGGGATCTCGCCGCGACCGTTGGTCTCCAACGCCGCGCGTCCGCCTTCGGCATGCACTTCCGTCGGGAAGAGCCCCTGGGACTTGAGCTGTCGGACCGCCGCCTTCTCGTTGTCGACGACAAGCGTGCCCGACTCCTTGGACCCGCTTTGCGTCATCGCGTGATAGCGGAAGGTCGGCAACTACTCCACCTCCGCCGTGGTGTCGGCTGGCTGCTCCACGGAGGCGACGTCCTGCGCGGCCTTCTGAACTTCCTCCAGCGTCGTCCTGCCTCTCGCGACCTTGAGCAGCCCGTCGTCGCGCAAGCCACGCATGCCTTGACGCAGCGCGACAGCGCGAATCTCCGTCGCGGACGCCGACCGCAGCACCAGATCCTCGATCTCGTCGGACATGAGCAGCAGTTCGAAGAGGCCCATGCGCCCGTGATACCCGCGGCCTCGGCACGCATCGCAGCCTCGCCCGCGCCACTCCTTCCGGTCGGGCAGGAACCCCGAGACGTCGCCCAGGAAGCGGTACTCGTAGGGATCGAACGTGTGCTCCTCTTTGCAGTGCTCGCACGTGAGGCGCACAAGCCGCTGCGCGATGGCCCCCACCAGGGTCGACGCGATCAGAAAGGGCTCCACATGCAGATCGGCGAGGCGAGTGACCGCGCCCGCTGCGTCCTGCGTATGGAGCGACGACAGCACGACGTGGCCCGTAAGCGCCGAGTGGACCGCGATGTCGGCGGTCTCCGCGTCACGGATCTCACCGACCATGATGATGTCCGGGTCCTGGCGCACGATGTGGCGCAGGCCCCTGGAGAACGTCAGCCCGATCTTCGAGTGCACCTCGATCTGGTTCACGCCGTCGAGCTGGTACTCGACCGGATCCTCGATGGTGATGATCTTGCGCTCCGTCGAGAAGATCGCTTGAAGCGCTGCGTAGAGGGTCGTCGTCTTGCCGCTTCCCGTCGGCCCCGTCGCCAGGATGATCCCGTGCGGCCGCCGGATCAAACCCTCGAAGCGCTCCATGTCGTGCTCGAGCATCCCGAGTTCGGAGAGCCCGTACATGACCGAGGACTTGTCGAGAATGCGCATGACGACCGACTCGCCGTAGAGGGTCGGGACGGTCGAGACGCGGAGGTCAATGTCCTTCGAGGCCACGCGCAGCCCGATGCGGCCGTCCTGCGGGAGCCGGCGCTCGGCGATGTCGAGGTTCGCCATGATCTTCACGCGGGAGATGATGGCCGCCTGAAGCCGTTTGGGCGGCGGCGGTTGCACCTGGAGCACGCCGTCAATGCGGAACCGTACGATCAGGTCGCGCTCGAAGGGCTCGATGTGGATGTCCGAGGCGCGCGCCTGAATGGCTTGCCGGATGATCATGTTCACAGCTTTGATGACGAGCGTCTCGCGGGCCATCCGAGCGAGGTCGGTGATGTCCTCCTCGCCCTCTTCGATGACCTGGACGCTGTCGTCATCGCCGCTGTCGCTCATGATGCTGCGCATGTAGTGGGCTTCGACGGCCCGCCGCAACTCGTCGGGCTCGGTCGCGAGGCTGTCCACCGCGAGGCCCGTGACGACGCGGATGTCGTCCACCGCGTCAAGGTCCAGCGGGTCCGCCATCGCGAGCGTCACCGTCGCGTCGTCCTTGGCGATCGGCAGGATGTCGTGACGATAGGCCAGTTCGGCGGGGATGAGCGCCATCAGCTCGGGGTCCAGTTCGGACTCCACGAGCCGCAGCGGGGGACTGTCGATGAGGTCGGCGCCGACCCGCCGCGCCTGTTCGCGCGTGCAGAACCCGCGCTCGATGAGC
>CAZCER010000573.1:0-3638 GCA_964497385.1 uncultured Armatimonadia bacterium
CGGCATCAAGTACTTCATGACCATCAAGATCTCCTGGAACCAGTACAACACGATGCCGCATGACAGTTTCCTTTGGCAGGGCATCGACGGCAGCCGCGTGCTCACCCACTTCATCACCGCGACCGACGACTGGCGCGCGCGCGGAACCACCTACTGCGGCATGCTTGAGCCGAACCAGATCCACAACACCTGGAAGCGCTACAAGCAGAAGGACGTGCACGAGGAGGTCCTCTTCGCCGCGGGCTATGGCGACGGAGGCGGCGGCCCGACGCGCGAGATGATGGAGATGGGACAGCGCCTGCGCGACTTCCCCGGCATGCCCAAAGTCACAATGGGCTTCGCCGAGGACTTCTTCCGGCGGCTCGAGCCGAAGTCCGACCAGCTCGCGCGATGGAACGGCGAGTTGTACCTCGAGTACCACCGCGGCACGTACACGACGCAGGCCGCGAACAAGCGCTCCAACCGCAAGAGCGAACTGCTCCTGCGCGACGCCGAGTTCTTCGCGAGCCTCGGGCATCTGCGCGGGCGCGCGTACCCGCACGCGACGCTCGATGAGGCGTGGGAACTCACGCTCCTCAACCAGTTCCACGACATCCTGCCGGGCTCGTCCATCAACGAGGTCTACGTCGACTCGACGGAGCAGTACAAGCGCGTCGCGGAACTGGGCGAGAAGGTCGTCGCGGACCAGATGGCGGCTCTCGTCGAGGAGATCGACACCTCGGGGGAGGGCCGGGCGCTCGTGCTCTTCAACTCGCTGAGCGTCCCGCGGGCCGACGCCGTGGAGGTCGAGGCCGGTGACAAGCCGTTCGAACTGAAAGCCGCCTCCGGCGAGAGCGTGCCCTTCCAGACCATTGGCGACGGCCGGATCGTGCTCGAGGCCCCGACAGTCCCGCCTCTTGGCTGGGAGACCGTCCGGATGGCGCCGGCGAGCGCCTGGCCGGAGTTCGCCTCGACCGTCTCGGCGGATGAAGCCGCTCGGACGCTCGAGAACCAGTACTGGACCATCGAGTTCGACGAGGCCGGCCACATCCGGCGCCTCTTCGACCGTTGCCAGGGCCGTGAGGTGCTCCCCGAGGGCGCCAAGGCGAACCTCTTCCGGCTCTTCGAGGACAAGCCGCTCAACTACGACGCCTGGGACATTGACATCTTCTACCAGGACAAGTCGTGGCCGGTCGACGAACTCGCGGAGTTCCGCGTCATCGAGACCGGTCCGGTCCGTGCGGGCTTCGAGATCGTGCGGGCGTTCCGAGCGTCCCGCATCACCCAGCGCGTGTACGTCTACGCGAACACGCCGCGGATTGACTTCCAGACGGAGGTCGACTGGCAGGAGCGGCATCTGCTGCTCAAGGTCGAGTTCCCCGTCGAGGTGCATACGACGGCGGCGCGGTACGACATCCAGTACGGCAACGTGGAGCGCCCGAACCACTGGAACACAAGCTGGGACTGGGCGCGCTTCGAGACCTGCGCGCACAAGTGGGTGGATCTCTCGGAGGGCGACTACGGCGTCAGCCTCTTGAACGACTGCAAGTACGGCCATGACGTGCGCGACAACGTGTTGCGCATGACGCTTCTGAAGGGCTCGACCTCGCCCGATCCGGAGGCCGACCTCGGGCGCCACGTCTTCACCTACGCGCTTCTGCCGCACGCGGGCGACTTCCGCACCGAGACGGTCGAGCGCGCCTATGAACTCAACATCCCGATGCGCGCGTGGGTCGGCGAGGGCTCGGGCGGAGCCCTTCCCGCGTCGCACTCGCTCGTGACCTGCAGCGCCGACCATGTCTTCGTCGAGGCCGTGAAGAAAGCGGAGGACTCCGACGCCCTGATCGTCCGCGTCTACGAGTGGTCGAACCGCCGCGGCCCCGTCACGCTCACGTTCGGGACGGAGGTCGCCTCCGTGAAGGAGACAGACCTCATGGAGGAACCGACCGAGAGCGACGTGACGGCCCGCGGGCGGGATGTCGCGTTCACGATCAAGCCGTACGAGATCCGGACGTTCGCGGTGACGTTGGCCTGACCGCGCGTGCATTGGTCACCGGCAGGGACGCCGGCGCCACGGAAACGTCAAGGACGGTCGACGTTACCCGCGTTCGGAGATGGCGGCCAGCAGGGCCCGGGCCGCGCGCTCGGGCCCTTCGCTTTCCAGGCCCGGGATCGCGAGTTGCGTGCGAAGCTGCCCGACGTAGACGCCGGTGTCGAAGAGGGTCTGGAACACCTTCTCCGCGATGCTCTCGTGCAACTCGCGGTACTGGGTCGGGCCGAAGATGTTCGCGAAGTAGCTGTGCGTAAGCCCCGACAGCGCCGTCGTGCCCTTCGCCATGGCGGCCCCCTGGCGGAACGTGGCGAGGGCCTCCTCGGGCCAGGCGAAGCGCTCCATAGCCGGGTGCTCGTCGTCCACAAGTTCGAAGTTGTTCGCGTAGAGCACGAAGTCGATGCCGTGGCCGGCCAGGACCTCGTCGATGGTGGTGACGGGCAGCACGACCCGCGCGTTCGTGCGGTGAGGACTCATGATGATCGCGCGGTCGATCTGCTCAAAGGCGTAGCCCTGCTGCAGGTCATCGAGCCGCACGAACGCCCCGATCTCGGTGCCGAAGCCCTGGGGCTGCCCCGCCTCGGTGAGGCGGATCGAGCCCATGTCATCGGCGATCACGCGGAGTTCGCGGATCACGTCGTGGCTCATCACACGAAGCGCCTCGAGGGACTCCGACTTCCCCGCCGCCGTGTCGCCCATCAGGAGCACGTTCGCGCTCGTGCCGCCCCGCAGAGTCACACGCGCGAGCGCCCCATGGAAGGGCATGGCCCCGCGCTTCATCATGACGATGTTGTGGAGCGTTAGCGCCATCTTCTTCAGGTAACCGAAGTACCCGAATCGGTCTCCGGCCGGGACCGCCCCAACCAGCTTGCCGTCGGGCGTTTCATAGAAGACGGTCGGGACGTCCCCGAATCGCGCGAGCCGCTCCGGCGCAAGCCCATAGAGGAAGACGGCGTCCGGCCCCTCGGCGATCTGCTGCTCGTCGGCGAGTTGGAAGAGGTTCGTGAGCGCGGCGCCGAGATCGATGAACGACTGGTGGAAGTAGATGAACACGATGACCGGCCCGACCTGCGCGGGGAAGCAGAGCCACTCCTCGGGGTCGAGCGCCGCCCCCGCGCTCGGGTCCTCGTCGACCCGGACAAACTCGCCCTCGCGCTTGTTCATGGGCGGATCCGTGATCATCGGGGGCGTCATCCACACCTGGCGAATGAGTGGGATCGGGCGCAACTGCTCCCGGCAGCACGCGGGCAAGGGGCACGAGCGCGGCACCGCGATGAAGCCCACGTTGCAGCCGGCGGGAAGCTGGCGGTACACGTCGGGGTGGTTGCCCACGATGTTGTCCGCGATGTCGCGATAGGCCGCTCGCACCACATGGGTCAGTTCCTCGAGCGTCGAGTGAAACGACCTGTAAGGCCGAAGATCGAGCGCCCCCGGCCCGGATCTCGAGCGCAGCACCATGAAGCGTCGGAAGCGACGCCAGTAGTCGTATAGGGCCTGCACGAAGAGGTTCAGGAGCTGCGCGTTCCCGCGGCGCAGCAGGTGGCCCCACTCGTGGTGCTGGCGCACGACGTCCTCGAGCGTGTGCTCTGCGAGCGCCTGCAGCAGGCGG
>CAZCER010000574.1:0-3638 GCA_964497385.1 uncultured Armatimonadia bacterium
GCCGGAGCCTCCACCGGCGAAGGTGGTCCTGGCTCCGGCCATGCCGCCGGAGCCAGGCTGCGGACGCGCGGAGTCGTCAGATGGGCCCGAAGACCCCTCCGAGGCGCCGCCCGAAGCGCCGTCGCCGGAAGCACGGCCGCCGCGCCCGAAGGACGGGAAGAGCCCCCCAAGCGCCGAGGCCTCCGTCTCGAAAGCCTTCGGATCGGCGATGTCGCCCGACGCAACGTCCAGGCCGCTCGACGGCACGATCTCCGTGTCCGGAATGGGCGGCGGGCCGGTCTGGGCAAGGATCAGATCCTCCGACTCGACCGAAGCCGGCTCGCCCGCGCCACCCACCTGTTTCCGGATCATGAATCCCGCGGCGACGACCACGACGACCAAGAAGACGCCCAGGATGGCTATGTCTCGCTTTGTGACCTTCACTCACACACTTCCTTGCGGGTCGTCCAGCCCACGGAGACAGACGCATGGCCGTCCCCCGGGTTCTGCGGCGCTTTCGTTTGCTCGCGCTCGCGATGGAGTCTATCATTCAGAGAGTTGCCGCAGGCGTTTGTTTCGCCTATGCGCGATATTCCACAATACCTCCATATACGGGGAGAGTGTCGTCATGCTGTGCGCCCGTTGCTTCGCTCCGAGAGACATGCGCGTGGTGGAGAGCCCCGACCCTGCGCCGGGGCCGAAAGAGGCGCTGGTGGCCGTGCGCGCGGTCTCCATCTGTCCGTCCGACCACCACATCTACAAGGAGGGACACTCCTCCGGCGTCTACCCCGACCACCCCATGATCCTCGGGCATGAGTTCTCGGGCGTCATCACGGCCGTCGGGGCCGAGGCGGACGCCCCTCCGGTGGGCGCGCGGGTCGCCGTCGAACCCGCGTGGCACTGCGGCCATTGCGACCTCTGCAGGCGGGGGCTTATCAACATCTGCCGCAATGTGGTCTTCCCCAGCTACCCGAACCGCGACGGAGCGCTCGCGGAGTACATCGCGTGCCCGGACTTCTCGCTCTACCCGATCGCGGACCACGTGGATTTCGCCGAAGCGGCCTTCGCGGAACCCCTGGGCGTCTCGGTGCATGCGACGCGGCACGCCCAACCCGGCCCCGGCGACGTCGTGGCCATCCTCGGCGCCGGCGTGATCGGGATCGCGCTGCTCGAGCTGCAGCGACTCAAGGGCGTCCGCGACGTGTATGTCATCGAGCCCAACGTTCACCGACACGCGCTGGCCCTCAGACTGGGCGCGACCAAGGTCTACGCCCGCCACACCGAACTGATCGAGGACATCGGCGGAACCGCCGACGGCCCGAGCGTCGTCTACGACGCTTCGAGCGGGCAGGACTCATTCGGACACGCCCTGGAGGTCGTAGAGCCCGCCGGGCGCGTCGTCATCATCGGCATCCCTCCGGAGAACAAGGGGGAGTTCGCCCCCAGCACGCCCAGGCGCAAGGAGGTCACTGTCACCTTCAGCCGCCGCTCACGGGAGACTCTCCGAGAGAGCCTTGATCTGGTCGCCCAAGGCAAGATCCGCGCGTCCGAGTGGCCACGCAGGGCGTTCCCGCTCTCGGAAGCCCCGCAGGCCATGGAGACGTCGTGCGCGATGCCGGACGATCTCCTGCGCGTGGTCGTCCGAGTTGGCGGCTAGGGGGTCAGCGTTCGCGGACCGTGCTGATCCGCAGGTCGTCGATCCAGATCGTCTGCGCGTGCGGAACGCCCGTTCCGTACCACGGGGCCATGAGGAACTGGTTGATCTTCATGTTCGGGTGCTGGCCCGTGCGGAACACCAGGTTGTCGTAGTCCATCAGGAGTTCCCCGTCCAACCAGTACCGCATCGCGCCGTCCCGTTGCCCCACGCCGTCGCGCACTGTGTTGAGCCTGAGTGAGACCTTCACCTCGTGCCAGTCGCTCTTGCACCGCGGCCCGGGCTCATCGCCGAAGCGCACATCCTCGGTCTCCCAGAACTTCCCGTTCCAGTACGCATCGCCGTTCAGATAGCAGTCTCCCAGGCCGGTCCCGTCGCTATCGCCGTTCCCGCCAGCCACCGCACGCCGCTCGGTGACGCCGACCAGGTCCTCGCCGACGCGCTCCTGGTCGATGTTGCGGCCGTCCTGGATCGCGACGCGCGGCTTGCCGTTCACCACCTCGATGTAGAACGTGAGATGCGTGTACGCCGGACCGACGTACTCATCGTCCTCGGTCGTCGTGAAGTGGAACTCGTGCGGGTGCCAGTCCACGCCGGTCCACTCCCAGTCGGCGCTGTGCTTGACGCGGAAGCTGAGAGTGACGTTTTCGACGGGCTCGAGGCGCACCCGCGCCCCGCCGCCGCTCGGCGCGACTTCTCCGGGGCCGGTCCAGCGCCACACGCAGGCATGCGCCCCCTCGGTGTGCTCCTCGTCGGTGATCTCCATGTGCGGGCCGTCATACCAGCCGCGCTCCTCCCAGTCCGCGTCCTCGAAGGATTCCTGGAACAGCACGATCTCCTCAGGGGGCTCCTCCGGGGCTTGGGCCCGCGCGCAGCTCACGAGACTGGGGAACGCCGTCAGGACAAGCATGACGCACGGAGCGCGCCAGCGCATGGGAACCCTCCTCTACCGGTGAGAGGCCGGCACGCCTGGCTTCGACGGCCTCCGCCCGCGTCCTTCAGGTCCCTACGCCGAATGGCGCGTCTCCGGGAGGCCCCGCACCAGGAGGACGGCGAGGAGAGGAGCGATGACCGAAGGCAAAAAGACCGCGTGCGTGCCGACGCCCTGCACCAGCAGAGCCCCGAGTTGCGGGGCCATCGCTAACACGGGCATGACGATGCTGTAGTAGACGGCCACGTAGTGCGGCACACGGCCCTCCGGCGCGAGTTCGACCGACATGTTGTAGCGGCAGAGCACCACGGCCTGCAGCGCCGCGCCGAGAGCGGCGAACGCGGGGATCATCTGCCAGGGCTCGCGCGCGAGCCAGGCAAGAGCCGGGGCCAGGGCGAACACCACGAGCCCCGCCATCAAAGGCCTGCGATAGCCCACGCGGTCGGTCCACGCGCCGAAGACGAAGCCGGCGAGCGACGAGGCCGCGGCCTGCGCGGCGAGGTACCAGCCGATGTAGCCGTCGCTCGCATCGAGCGTCTCGAGTGCGTGCACCGCGTAGAACGGGAGCGCGAGTTCGCCGATCCCATAGACGCAGATGGCGAGGACGAACCGCCGGAGCGCCGGGTCGTCACGGAGAAGCCGAAAGGACCTCAGCCCGCAGCGGGCGTCCTCCGGGGCCGGGCGGCCCGCCACCCGTTCTCGCACCCATCCGAGCGGAAGGACGCTCGCCGTGAGGACCACGAAGCCAACCAGAATGAGCACCGCGTAGCCGATCGGAAAGCTGAGGCGTTCGAGATTCCTGGAGGCCCAGACTCCGACGGGAAGCGCCAAAACAGCCGCGATCCCCGCCGACACGCCCCAGAGCCTCCCTCGGTAGTTCGCGGGGAGCGACTCGCCGAGCAGGGCGGAGTAGGGGGCGAGGTTGACGCCCTCCCCGATGGACCGCACGGCCCAGCAGGCGAAGAAGATGAACAGCATGGCTTGCGGATGGCTCACCGCCAGGAACAGAGCGCTGAGCCCGATGACGAGCATGGGGATGCGCTCGATGATCCCGATGAAGACGACGAATCCACC